>NZ_KV791363.1:0-29741 GCF_001807895.1 Stenotrophomonas sp. HMSC10F07 | reverse complement strand
CCGCACTCCGACACCGCCCCGCCATTCCACGGAAATCCCGCTCTGGCTGTTGCTGTTGCCGTTGCTTGAGCAGGTGCAGGGCCGCAGGCCCTGCCGACCCACCCTATCCCTCGACCGGGAAATCCTCGATCGGCTTCAGCACATCGTAGTGCTCGCGATGCAGCTTGCCCTTCAGCTTCGGCAGCTCCGGCAACGGTGCGTCCACCCGCGTGTCCGGCAACCGGTCCAGCAGGTTGCGCACCAGCGTCAGCCGCCCCAGCCGCTGGTCGTTGAAGTCCACCAGCGTCCACGGCGCCGCCTCGCGATGCGTCGCGCGCAGCATCGCCTCGCGTGCCTCGGTGTACGCGCTGTACTTGCTGCGCGATTTCAGGTCGACCGGTGAGAGCTTCCAGCCCTTCAGCGGATCGAGATGGCGTTCGGCGAAGCGCTTTTCCTGTTGTTCCTGGTCCACGCACAACCAGTACTTGAACAGCAGGATGCCGTCGTCCACCAGCAGCTGTTCGAACACCGGCGCCTGGCGCAGGAACTGCTGGTACTCGGTTTCGCTGCAATAGCCCATCACCCGTTCAACACCGGCGCGGTTGTACCAGCTGCGGTCCATCAGCACGATCTCGCCGGCGGCGGGAAGATGCGCGGCGTAGCGCTGGAAGTACCACTGCGTGGCTTCACGGTCGGTGGGCTTGGGCAGCGCCACCACCCGGCATTGGCGCGGGTTGAGATGCTGGCTGATGGCCTGGATCGCGCCGCCCTTGCCGGCTGTATCGCGGCCTTCGAACAGCACCAGCAGGCGTTGCCCGCTGTACTGCACCCAGCGCGCCATTGCAGTCAGTTCCAGCTGCAGCGGCAGCAGCAGTTCGTCGTAGTCCTTGCGCTTGAGCTTGGCCATCGTCACACCACGCGGGGAGGAAGCCGGAGCGTAGCGCACGGGTTGCTCAGGGGGTGTCGACGCCCTGCCAGCCCTGCTCGCCCGCCAGCGTCTGCAGCAGGGCGGAAAGGTCATGGGCAAAACCTGCCATGTCGAATACACCACGGTCTTCGCGTGCCTGCGCCAGTTCGGCACGCAACGCTGCCAGCGCCACCGGGTCGTTGCCCAGCGCGCTGGCGGTGGCGATGAACGCCGCATCGTCGGCAACGTTCATCCGCGAAAGACCCAGATGATGGTTGAGGCTGCCGGCCACGCGCGCGGCGAAGGTATCGCCCGGGCAGGTCAGCACCGGGCAGCCGGCCCACAGCGCATCGGAGGCGGTGGTGTGCGCGTTGTACGGATGGGTGTCGAGGAACAGGTCGGCCAGGTGATAGCGGGCCAGGTACTGCGGATGCGGCAGCTTGGCCATGAACACCAGGCGCGCCGGATCCAGGCCGGCGGCCTGCGCGGCCGCACGCAGGCGCGCATCGGCCTTGCCGGGCCCGGACAGCAGCCACAGCACGCTGCCGGGCACGGCCTGCAGCACTGCGAAGGCGCGGCCCATGCTGCGCGGGTTGAGCTTGTAGCTGTTGTTGAAGCAGCAGAACACCACGCCGTGTTCCGGCAGCCCGCACTCGGCGCGGGACGGTGCCGGTTCCAGTACGCGGGTGTTGTCCGAGGGCTGGAAGGCACGTGGCAGGCGCAGGACGCGTTCGCTGAAGTGACGTTCCAGCGATGCCGGCAGCACGAATTCGTCGGCGACCACGGCATCCAGCCAGCGCGCACCCGATGTGCCGGGGTAGGCCAGCCAGTTCAGCTGCAACGGGGCCGGGCGCATGGCCAGCACTTCGGGCGTGCCGCCGCCCCCCCAGCCGCGCAGGTCGAACAGCAGGTCGATGCCCTGTGCACGGATGCGGGCCGCGATGTCGGCATGCCGCAGTGCGGCCACGTCATGCAGGCGGGCCGCAGCCTGCAGGCGTTCGCGGATGCGGCTGCCATCGGCGCGGTTCAGCGCGAACAGGTGCAGCTGCAGCGCCGGGTCATGGCGCAGGTGTTCGAGCAGGGCCACGGTCAGCAGCCCGGTGGGATGCGCGCCGAAGCCATTGGAGAGGAAGCCGACGCGCAACGCGCCGTGCTCGCGAACCTTCACTGCAGAAAGGGGGCGCACCGCCGACGCAACGACCGCCGCGCGTGCGCGCGCACAGGCCAGCTGTTCGGCCGCGTTGGCATCCTCGCTGAGGAACGCGAATGGTTCGACCACGCCTTGCCCGGCGGCCAGGGCGCCACGCACCTGTGTGGCCAGCGCATCCACGTCCTGCCAGTCGCACAGGCGACGCTGCCAGGCCAGGCGCTGCGCGGCGATATAGGGTTCGTCCGGCATCAGCGCATGTGCACGGCGATAGGCCGCCGCCGCGCCTTCGGCATCATCGGCATCTTCCAGCGCATGGCCCAGCCACAGCGCGATGCCCGGGTGCTGCGGGGCCAATGCCGAGGCCTGGCCGAGCAGCTTCGCCGCGTCGGTGTGCGCGCCGGCCATCCACGCCACGCGGCCCAGCCGCGCCAGCGCTTCGGGGTGGTTCGGGCGCAGTTGCAGGGCGTGTCGTGCGGCCTGCTCGCCGGCAGCGATGTCGCCGGCTTCCAGTTCCAGGTCGGCCAGCATCACCCAGGCGACGAAGTCGCCGGGCTGGCGTGCGATCGCCTGCTGCAGGTGCTGCCGCTGCTGCCAGGCCGTCATCGTGCTCAGCCCGCCGACAGCTGGGCCAGGGCGTCGACCTGGTGTTCGTGGCTGAGCCGCTGCAGCAGCGGGTCGAGGTCACCGGCCAGGATGTTGGGCAGGTCGTACAACGTCAGGCCTTCCACGCGGTGGTCGGTGATCCGGCCCTGCGGGAAGTTGTAGGTGCGGATGCGCTGGCTGCGATCGCCGCTGCCGACCTGCAGGCGCCGCGACTCGGCCTGTGCCGCGTCCTGGCGCTGGCGCTCGGCATCGAGCAGCTGCGCCTTCAGGCGCTTCATCGCCTTGTCGCGGTTGGCGTGCTGGCTGCGCTCGGTCTGGCACTCCACCACCACGCCGGTTGGCACATGGGTGATGCGGATCGCGGACTCGGTCTTGTTGACGTGCTGGCCACCGGCGCCGGACGAGCGGAACGTATCCACCTTCAGGTCGGCCGGATTGATGACGATGTCATCGACTTCGTCGGCCTCGGGAATGATCGCCACAGTGGCGGCCGAGGTATGGATGCGGCCCTGCGATTCGGTGGCCGGCACGCGCTGCACGCGGTGCGTGCCCGATTCGAACTTCAGGCGCGAGAACGCACCCCGGCCGACCACACGTGCCACCACTTCCTTGTAGCCGCCATGCTCGCCGGGGTTGTCCGATTCGATCTCGACCTTCCAGCCCTGGCGTTCGGCATAGCGGGCGTACATGCGGAACAGGTCGCCGGCGAAGATCGCGGCTTCGTCGCCGCCGGTGCCGGCGCGTACTTCAAGGAACAGGTTGCCTTCGTCGCGCGGATCGCGCGGCACCAGCAACAGGGCCAGTTCCTGTTCCAGCTCCTGCAGGCGCGCCTGGGCGGCGGCGATTTCCTCGTCGGCCAGCTCGCGCAGATCGGGGTCGGCACGCATGCCTTCGGCGGCGGCCAGGTCGGCCTTGGCACGGGCTTCATCGGCGAGCGCGGCAGCGACCGGCTCCAGTTGGGCGAATTCGCGCGAAAGGTCGCGGAAACGGGTGTTGTCGGCGACCACATCGGGTTCGGCGAGCAGGCGTTCCAGTTCTTCGCGGCGCTCGGCCAGCGCTTCCAGCTTACGGCGCAGGGTCGGCGTCATCGGGTCTCACGGGTGGGTGGCGGTAGCCCGGCGTGGCCGGGAACAGGCGCTCGGCGGCGCGGGTCAGGTCGGCATCGCCACTCAGCGCGGCGGCGCGCAGTGCGGCGGTTGGCGGGTGCAGCAGGCGGTTGGTCAGGCCGTGGGCCAGCAGTTCCAGCACTTCGTCGGCGGGCTTGCCGTTGGCCAGCTGCTGGCGTGCGCGCTCCAGCAACTCGGCGCGGGTGGCCTCGCCGAACGCACGCAGCTGCCGCAAAGGCGCCTGATGGGCACTGGCCTGCTGGGTCTCGACGTAACGCGATACCTGCAGGTCGATGATCGCCTCGGCTTCGGCGGCGGCCTCGCGGCGGCCACGACGGTTGTCTTCCACCGCGCGTTCCAGATCATCGACGGTGTAGAGGAAGGCATCGTTGAGCGTGCCGACCTCGGCTTCGATGTCGCGCGGAACGGCCAGGTCGAACAGCAGCATCGGCTTGTGCCGGCGTGCACGCAGGGCCTTGGCCACCATCTCGCGATGGATCACCGGCTCGCGCGCGGCGGTGGCCGAGAACACCACGTCGGCCTCGCCCAGGTGGCGGTCCAGTTCTGTCAGCGGCAGGGCCACGCCGCCATGGCGGCTGGCCAGTTCCTGCGCGTGGGCCAGGGTGCGGTTGGCGATCAGCAGCCGCCGCACCTTGCCTTCGCTCAGGTGCCGTGCAGCCAGCTCGATGGTCTCGCCGGCCCCGACCAGCAGCACGGTGGAGTCGTCCAGCCGGGCGAACGCGTTCTGCGCCAGGCGCACCGCGGCCGACGCCACCGATACCGGGTTGGCACCGACCTGGGTATCGGTGCGAGCCCGCTTGGCCACCGAGAAGGTCTGCTGGAACAGGCGGTCCAGGCGCTGGCCGAGCAGGCCATGGTCGCGCGCGGTCGACCAGGCGTCCTTCACCTGGCCGAGGATCTGCGGTTCGCCCAGCACCATCGAGTCCAGCCCGGTGGCGACCCGGAACAGGTGGCGCACAGCCTCGGCATCGGCATGCTGGTACAGATAGCCCTGCAGGTCGCCGGCCTGGCTGCGCAGCCACTGGTCCAGCGCCTGTGCCGACTCGGCCACGGCGTACAGCTCGGTGCGGTTGCAGGTCGACAGCAGGACCGCCTCGGCGATCTGCGGGGTATCGCGCAGCGAGCCCAGCGCACGCGGCAACGCCTCACCGGCGAAGGCCGCGCGCTCGCGCAGCTCTACCGGTGCGGTCTGGTGATTCAGTCCGAGCACCCACAGGGTCATTGTTCAGTTGCTTGCGATAAGCTGCTGGCCATTGGACGACATTTTAAGGCCCCGATGCCGACGATGCCCGCATTGATTCGCATCCCCAGTGTTCTGCTGCTGTCCCTAGCCTGCGCCCAGGCTCTGGCGGCGGTGCCGGCCAGGGCCCCCGTGCGGGCCGCGGCCACCGAGGAACTGGCGCTGGAGCCGGTGATGGCCGGTGAGTTCGCCCTGCAGGCCGGCAAGCTGGCCGAGGCCGCGCGCTGGTACCTGCAGGCCGCGCAGCAGACCGACGGCGACGCTGGCCTGGCCGAGCGCGCGACCCGTATCTCCATGCTTGCCAATGATGACGCCAGCGCCGCCAAGGGCCTGGCCCTGTGGCAGCAGCGCGCCCCGCGTTCGTTGACCATGCGCAGCGCCGCCGGTGCGCTGGCCATGCGCCAGGGCGATGTGAAGGCCGCCCGCACTGAATTGCAGGCGCTGCTGGCCGACCCCGACGAGCGCGGCTGGAAGTTCGCCCTGGCCGCGCTGATCGGCGGTGGCCGCGACCCGGCGGTGCCGGCGCAGGTGCTCGGCGAGCTGGTCGATGCCAATGCGATTCCGCCGAAGATCGAGGCTTGGCAGGAGTTCGGCCGCCTCGCCCTGCGCATGGACAAGCCCGACCTGGCGCGGCGCATGATCGATGAAGTGGTCAGGCGCTTCCCCGAAGAACCGCGCGTAGCGTTGCTGCGTGCCAGCCAGCTGCAGCAGGCCGGCGAGACCGACAAGGCCTTGTCGCTGCTGCACGACGTCGAGCCGAAGACACGGCAGGACCCCGAGCTGCGCAATGCGGTGGCCATCGCCTACGACAGCCTGGGGCAACCGGCTGCGGCCGAGCGCGTACTGGCATTCGGCCCGCAGGATGTGCAGACCTGGGGCATGCGCGCTTCACTGTTGGCCAAGCAGGGCGACAAGGCGGCGCTGTCCAACCTCTACAACGAACTGTCGCGGCAGGCGGCCAAGCCGGACCCCGCGCAGCGCCTGTTGCTGGGCAAGATCGCCGAATACCTGAAGCGCTATCCCGAGGCGGTGCAGTGGTACCACAGTGTGCCCGGCGGTGATGAGCTGAGCGAGGCGCGCCTGCGTGCGGCCAACGCCCAGGCCCTGGCCGGACGGCTGCCGCAGGCACTGGATGAGGTGCACGCGATCCAGTCCGACGCGGTGGTCGATGATGATGTGCGCCGTGACGCGTATCTGCTGGAGGCCGAGCTGCGCCAGCGCGGCGATGACAGTGCTGGCGAGCTGGATGCGCTGGCCCGCGGCCTGGCCGCCTACCCGGATGACAATGGCCTGCTGTACGCCCGCGCGCTCACCTGGGAGCGTCGTGACGATATTCCGCGTGCCGAGGCCGACCTGCGCAAGATCCTGGTGACCGACCCGGAAAACGTGCCGGCCCTGAATGCCTTGGGCTACACCCTGGCTGACCGTACCGGGCGCCTGCAGGAGGCGCTGGAGCTGATCGACCGCGCCCGCGTCGCCGAGCCGGACAACGCCGCCATCGTCGACAGCTATGGCTGGGTGCTGTATCGCCTGGGCCGCAAGGACGAAGCGCTGGTGCAGCTGCGCCGGGCCTGGACCCTGGCCAAGGACCCGGAGATCGCCGCCCATGTCGGCGAGGTGCTGTGGGTGCTGGGCAAGCATGACGAGGCCCGCCACTTCTTCGACGAAGCGGCCAAGCTCGACCCTGAAAACCGCGCGCTGCTGCGCGCCCGCGAGAAATTCAATCCATGAGTGTTTCCCTGATCCGGCCGCTGCTGTTGGCGGCTGCGACCCTGGCGGTGACCGCCTGTACCAGCGTGGGCACGCAGAAGACCCCGCCACCGGCGGTGGTCGAGACGGTCTCGGCCGAAGCGGCGCAGGCCGAAGCGGCGCGCGTGGCCGCCCTGCATGCACAGCCGGACTGGGCCTTCCAGGGCCGGGTCGCGGTCAGCAAGGGCAAGGACGGCGGCAGCGGTCGCATCGACTGGAAGCAGCAAGGCCGCCGCTACGTGGTGGAGTTGAGCGCGCCGGTGACCCGGCAGAGCTGGAAGCTGACCGGTGACACCCATTCCGAAGCTGGCCGCCTGGAAGGACTGGCAGGCGGTCCGCGCGACGGCGAGGACGCCCAGCAGCTGTTGCTGGAAGCGACCGGCTGGGACATTCCGGTCAACCAGTTGCCGGAGTGGATCCGTGGCCTGGTGGCCGGCGACACCGCCGGCCCCGAGACGGTCGAACGCGACGGCGAAGGCCGGCCCCGCCGCATGCAGCAGATGGGCTGGCACGTACAGTACCTGGACTGGTACCCGGCCGACGCCGGACGGCCGGCGCTGCCGCGCCGGATCGAGGCCAGCAACGGTGACGCCAAGGTGCGCCTGCTGGTGGACGAGTGGGGGCAGGGCACGCGATGAGCGGGGCAGTCGACGACGCGGGCTGGTCCTGGTGGCCGGCCCCGGCCAAGCTGAACCTGTTCCTGCACATTACCGGCCGCCGGGCCGACGGCTACCACGAACTGCAGACCGTGTTCCGCCTGCTGGACTGGGGGGACCGCATCGGCCTGCGCCTGCGTGAAGACGGCCAGGTGCGCCGGCAGGGCGAGGGCCTGGCCGGCGTGGCCGAGGCCGATGATCTGGCGGTGCGCGCCGCGCGTCTGCTCCAGGAAGCGGCGAAGGTTGCGCAAGGTGCTGACATCATCGTCGAAAAGCACGTTCCTGCCGGTGGTGGATTTGGCGGCGGTTCGTCCGACGCGGCCACCGTACTGGTGGTACTGAACCGGCTCTGGCATGCCGGCCTGGATGAAGATGCCCTGGCCGCGCTGGGCCTGCGCCTGGGCGCCGACGTGCCGGTGTTCGCGCGCGGCCGCAACGCCTGGGCCGAAGGGGTGGGCGAGCGCCTGCAGCCGATCACGCTGGCGCCGGCCTGGTATGTGGTGGTTGAACCGGGCGTTCATGTTCCCACGCCGGCCCTGTTTGCAGACCCGGATTTGACGCGCGACAGCCCAGTGGCGAAAATAGAGGACTTCGCTTCCGGGACCCTGGTCGGGAACGCGTTCGAGCCGGTGCTGCGCCGCCGTGAGCCTGCCGTCGAGGCAGCGCTTGCCGCGTTGAGCGACATCGGCACGGCGCGGCTGACCGGTTCGGGAAGTGGTTGTTTCGTCGAATTCGCGTCGCAGTCTGCTGCAGAGCAGGGACGGTCGAAATTGCCGAAGGAGTTGCGGGCAAGGGTGGCAGCGGGCGTTGCGCGTTCGCCACTGCTGGATGCACTCGAGCAACACTGATTTATCAATGCAGGGGCGTCGCCAAGAGGCCCAAGGCACCAGGTTTTGATCCTGGCATTCGTAGGTTCGAATCCTACCGCCCCTGCCAATAGCGGCTGTGTCCGCGCCTTCCAGCGCATCGCCCGCGCGGGACGTGGAAACAACCGCGGTGTTGTCAGCAGCAAGGGTCCATCCGGGTCCTTGCCGCCCCCGGATCCCCGCCACTCGTCCCCGCCCGAGACAATCATGATGCAAGAGTCCCCGAACCTGCTGGTCTTTTCCGGCAACGCCAACAAACGTCTGGCGCAGAACATCTGCAAGGAACTGGGGGTTCGCCCGGGCAAGGCGCTGGTCTCGCACTTCTCCGATGGCGAAGTGCAGGTGGAGATCGAAGAGAACGTCCGCAAGCAGGACGTGTTCGTGATCCAGCCGACCTGCGCGCCGAGCGCGGAAAACCTGATGGAACTGCTGGTGCTGATCGACGCGCTCAAGCGCGCATCGGTGGCCAGCGTGACCGCCGTGGTGCCGTACTTCGGCTACTCGCGCCAGGATCGCCGCATGCGCTCCTCGCGCGTGCCGATCACCGCCAAGCTGGCGGCCAAGATGTTCAGCACCGCGGGCGCTGATCGTGTGCTGACCGTCGACCTGCACGCCGACCAGATCCAGGGCTTCTTCGATATTCCGGTGGACAACGTGTATGCGTCCCCGCTGCTGCTGGCCGACATCTGGCGCGCCTACGGCACCGAGAACCTGATCGTCGTCTCGCCGGACGTGGGCGGCGTGGTCCGCGCCCGTGCGGTGGCCAAGCGCCTGGATGACGCCGACCTGGCGATCATCGACAAGCGCCGCCCGCGCGCCAACGTCTCCACCGTGATGAACATCATCGGCGACGTCGAAGGCAAGACCTGCGTCATGGTCGATGACATCGTCGATACCGCCGGCACCCTGTGCGCCGCTGCCGCTGCCCTGAAGGCGCGCGGTGCGCTCAAGGTCGCCGCCTACTGCACCCACGCGGTGCTGTCGGGCCCGGCGGTGGACAACATCACCAATTCCCAGCTCGACGAACTGGTGGTGACCGACACCATCCCGCTGAAGGACGCCGCGCGGGTGTGCAGCAAGATCCGCCAGCTGAGCGTGGCGGAAATGCTGGCCGAAACGATGCGCCGCATCGCCTTCGGCGAGTCGGTCAGCTCGCTGTACGTCGACTGAGTTTTTCGTCCCTGCCGGCAACGGCGGGGACATACCCCGGGTGCTTCTGGTCGCGGAAGCATCTTCAACCGCCACGCCAAAAGGCGAGGCAACAACCTGAGTAGTCGAAAATGTCGAAGACCCATGAAATCAAGGTCACCAAGCGTGAACTGCAGCGTAAGGGTGCGAGCCGCCGCCTGCGTCACGCGGGTGTGATCCCGGCCATCGTGTACGGCGGCAACGCCGAGCCGGTCGCCATCAGCCTGGACCACAACGAAATCTGGCTGGCCCAGCAGAACGAGTGGTTCTATGCCTCGATCCTGGACCTGAACCTGGACGGCCAGGTGCAGAAGGTCCTGCTGCGTGACATGCAGCGCCACCCGTACAAGCAGCTGATCATGCACCTGGACTTCCAGCGCGTGAACGAGAACGAAGCCCTGACCGCTTCGGTCCCGCTGCACTTCGTCAACGAAGACACCTCGCCGGCTGGCAAGGCTGCCGACGTCGTGGTCACCCACGAACTGAAGGAAGTGACCATCACCTGCCTGCCGAAGGACCTGCCGGAGTCGATCGAAGTCGACCTGGGCGAGCTGAAGGCCGGTGACGTGGTGTACCTGTCCGACATCAAGCTGCCGAAGGGCGTGGAAATCCCGGCCCTGGCGCTGGGCAAGGACCACGACGACGCCATCGTCACCGCCAAGGCCGGCAAGGCCGACGCGGCTGACGAAGAAGCGGCTGCCGCCGAGTAATACCGCTACGGTGCCTGCCTCCGGGCAGGCACCGTACTGGAAGGAACCATGGCAGGACTGCGACTGATCGTCGGTCTGGGCAACCCCGGATCGGAACACGCCCGGACCCGGCACAATGCCGGGTTTCATTTCGTTGAGGCCCTGGCGGAAAAAGCCGGTGCGCGATGGAATGTGGACAGCAAGCTGTTCGGTGAGACCGCCAAGGTCGAGATCGCCGGGCAGACGGTGTGGCTGCTCAAGCCCGCCACCTTCATGAATCTCAGCGGCAAGTCGGTCACCGCCGCACAGCGGTTCTGGAAGATCGAGCCGGAAGAAACCCTGCTGGCCCACGACGAACTGGACCTGGCGCCCGGCGTGGCGCGGCTGAAGTTCGACGGTGGCCACGGCGGCCAGAACGGCCTGCGCGACACCATGCGCCTGCTCGGCCACGGCAAGTTCCATCGCCTGCGCGTGGGCATCGGCCATCCCGGCCACAAGGACCGCGTAGTGGGTTGGGTGCTGGGGCGCCCGTCGAAGGACGACGACGTGCTGATTGCACGTGCCATCGATGATGCGATCGACGTGATGCCGCTGGCGGTGCAGGGCGATTTCAGCGAAGCGATGAAGCGGCTGCATACCCGGAAATAGCCGGTAGGTACCGACCGTTGGTCGGTACGGAAGCAACCAGGCTGGTAGGTACCGACCGTTGGTCGGTACGGAGAATGATTGGAAAAGCAGCGCCCAGGTCGCTGTTTCCCCAATCACTTTCACCCCAGAGAGCTGTCACCCATGGGTATCAAATGCGGCATCGTCGGCCTGCCCAACGTCGGCAAGTCGACCCTGTTCAATGCGCTGACCAAGGCGGGTATCGCCGCGGCGAACTTCCCGTTCTGCACCATCGAGCCGAACGTCGGCATCGTGCCGGTACCGGATCCGCGCCTGAACGAGCTGGCGGGCATCATCAACCCGCAGAAGGTCATCCCGACCGCGGTCGAGTTCGTCGACATCGCCGGCCTCGTAGCCGGCGCCGCCAGCGGTGAAGGCCTGGGCAACAAGTTCCTGGCACACATCCGCGAAGTCGATGCGATCACTCACGTGGTGCGCTGCTTCGAGCACGGCGACATCGTGCACGTGGCCGGCAAGGTCGATCCGATCTCGGACATCGAAACCATCGATACCGAACTGGCCCTGGCCGACCTGGACAGCGTCGAGAAGGCACTGAACCGTGCCGAGCGTGCGGCCAAGGGCGGCGACAAGGATGCAGCGGCGCGCAAGCCGGTACTGGCCAAGCTGCAGGCGGCGCTGTCGGAGGGCAAGGCCGGCCGCTCGGCCGGCCTGGACGAGGAAGAGAAGGCGCTGGTGCGCGACCTGTTCCTGCTCACCCTGAAGCCGGTGATGTACATCGCCAACGTGCTGGAAGACGGTTTCGAGAACAACCCGCACCTGGAAGCCGTGCGCGCGCATGCCGCCGCAGAAGGCGCGCAGGTGGTACCGGTGTCGGCCGCGATCGAAGAAGAGCTGTCCCAGCTTGACGACGAGGACCGCGATACCTTCCTGGCCGACCTGGGCCTGAGCGAGCCGGGCTTGAACCGCGTGATCAACGCGGCCTACAGCCTGCTCGGCCTGCAGACCTACTTCACCGCTGGCGTGAAGGAAGTCCGTGCGTGGACCGTGCGCAAGGGCGCCACTGCCCCGCAGGCCGCCGCGGTCATCCACACCGACTTCGAGAAGGGCTTCATCCGCGCCGAAACCATCGCGTATGACGACTTCATCAAGTACAAGGGCGAAGCCGGCGCCAAGGAAGCCGGTCGCCTGCGCCTGGAAGGCAAGGAATACCGCGTGCAGGAAGGCGATATCCTGCACTTCCGCTTCAACGTCTGATCCGGCGGCAACGGATCGACCCCGGACGCCCCGCCCTGTGCGGGGCGTTCGCGTTTTCGCGGCTGGACAAATAAGTGCCACGTGGGGAAACAGCTGTTGCACAAGGCTCGCAGGCGCTTATCCACACCAAACCCCCACCGCTTTCCACGCGTGATGTGGAAAACCGGTGGGGGCGGATCCCATTCCCGTGGAATGGGATCCGACCCCGGGCAATGGATAAAATTTCACCACATACTGAAACGTTTGCGGCGCAATGCTCGCACCCACTTGTCCACACCAAATCCCAATCACTCTCCACGGCGGATGTGGAAAACCGCGCATGGGCGTGGACAAAAAAACGCCACTCCCTGAAACGCTTGGTGCGTGGAGCTCACCGCCACTTGTCCACACCAAACTCCCATCGCTTTCCACGCGGCATGTGGAAAAAGCGCCCGGCACTCCCTTGCCGGGCACTTCCCGCATCACCAGGTGTACGACACGCCCAGCTGGGCACCGACGTCGCGGAAGCCCATGCCGCCGCTCTGCCGGCTCAGTTCGCCCCAGCCGCGCCAGCCGCCGGACAGATCCACCTGTACACCGGCCTTGGCCTCGTAGATGTCGCGCGGTAACTGCCGCTGCAGCCGTTCACCGTCCATCGCCAGGCCCGCGCCATTGCCGCCGGACCACCAGTTCACTGCCACGTACGGATGCACCTGACCCTGCGCCGCGCTCAACCCACGGCTGTACAGGCGCAGGCCGAGGCGAGTGCTGGTCTCGCCGCCACCGCGGTCCTCGACCACCGTGCCGTTGGCCTCGACCACGCGGTCGCTGTCATAGCGGCTGTGCACCACCTGCAGTTGCGGTTGCAGGTAGATGCCGCGCTGCGCGGTGCGCCGCAGGGGCAGCACATAGCCAGCTTCGGCCGATGCACTCCAGTTGCGGGCGTCATAACGTTCCTTCTGCAGTCCATCGCCCTGCACGCTGTTGCGGAAGCGGCCGTACTGCAGCCAACCATCCACATAGGCGCCGCCTTGCATGCGTGCATCCTGCAGCCAGGTGGCATAGGCACCCACACTGGTGCCGGTGACCACGCCACGCGCGGTGTAGCCGGTCACCTGCGAGCGGCTGTCATTGCGCGCGCGGCCGTGGCCGAGCATCGCACCTGCCTGCAGTTCGCCCGCGCCGCCCACCTCGAAGCGACGGCCGACGCCGACCAGCACGCTGCTGATCTGCCCATCGACCTGGACCTGGCGGTTGCGGTCGTGGCTGTCGGGCTGCGCGCTGCGAAGATGCATCCAGGCCACGGCATCGCTGCTGGCGCCGGCCTCGGCGGCGGGGTCACCGGCGCGGTCGTGCAGGCTGTGCCGGAACATGCCCAGCGCGGCGTTGCGGTTGGCCAGGTAAGCCGCCGGTTCCGGGCGTTCCACCTGCGGGCGCGGCGGGTCGATCGGCGGTTCCGGCGGCAACGGCGGGTCGACCGGCGGTTCCGGCGGTGACGGCGGGTCGACCGGCGGTTCCGGTGGCTGCGGCGGATCAATCGGCGGTTCCGGCGGTTCCGGCGGATCGACGGGTGGCACGTATTCCGAACGCAGGTACCAGTTGCCATCATCCGGGGTCGACACGCCGCCCTTGAACAGGAAGTAGTCGTAGGCACCGGCGACCGCGCGTCCCTGCAGGCTGAACTGTGCATCGGACTGGCCGCCAACGGTGATCAGGCGGATACCCTCCTGCGTCAGTGCACCGGCACCGCCGGCATTGCGCACGCTCACGCTGGCAGTGCCGCTGCTGTTGCCATTGATGACCAGCTGGTCGCCCAGCGAAGTGTCGTCACCCAGTGCACGGTTGAAGATCCACTGGCCCCCGTTGCCCACATAGTCGCCGCTGACAGTGACGGTCTTGAAGCCGCCCGCCGCCGGGGTATCGAAGGCGATGGTGCCGGCGTGTTCGAGCGCGCCTACGCTGGAACTGGCACGCACGTTCCACTGGCTGCTGCCATCCAGCGCAAGGTGTGCGACCTGGTAGCCGGAGTCGTTGCGCAGAGCACCGCTGAACGTGGTGCCGTTGCCCAGCACCATGCGTACGTCAGCCGTTGCGCTGTCGACCACCACGTCACCGCGCAGCGTGCTGGCGTCGGCGCTGAAGTCGATGCGGCTGGTCGCCACGCTGCTGCCATCGGTGAACACCGTGTCGCTGACGCGCAGCAGGCGCCCGCTGCCGTCGCCTGCGGTCACATCGCTGCCATTGACGGTCAACGCATGGTTGCTGCCCTGCAGCCAGAACGCGGCGCCGCTGGCGGTCTCGATGTGGCTGTCATTGAAGGTGGCGCGGTTCCAGTACGGGCCGAACGCGGTCAGGTAGGAGCGGTAGCCACCGCTGTTGCTGCCGGTCATGCGGATGTCCAGGCGATCGGCCTGGGTCAGCCGCGCGGTGTTCATGTGCACGATGCCGAACACGTTCTCGCCGTCGCCGCGGATCGCAACGGTGTCGAGCAGCGCGGTGGCGGTGGAGCCACCGATGAACACGCCGCCACCCCCGTTGCCGCGCACGTCGATCACGCTTCCGGTGGCTTCAATGCGGCTGGCGGTGCTGCCGGTGGAACCGGTCACGCGTACGCCATAGGTCGCATCGCCGTGCGTGGTGATCCGGCCGCCCTGCACGGTGGCGACACCGCCAGCGATCTCGACACCGTAGCCGTAGGTGTCGGTCCAGGTGTCGATGGTGCTGTCGGTCAGCTGCAGGCGCGACTCATCGCTGGCCAGCCAGAATCCGGAGTAGCCATCACGCACATCGAACGCGGCGTCGCGGGCGGTCAGCTGCCCCCAGCTGTTGATGTTCACGCCATAGCCGCCGACGGTGTAGAAGCTGCCGCCGTTGATCACTGCGCTGGAATAGGTCTTGCTGATGCGGCTGCCGAGCAGGCGCATGCTGCCACCCACCGAGTGCGCTTCCACGTTCTCCAGCAGCACGCTGCCACCACTGTCGATATCGAACCAGCCGCCTTCCATGTAGGTGTCATACAGCTCGGCGCGGCTGCCCGCGCCATCGACGGCAACGCCGGCGAGGATGCCACCGGGAGCGAGGGTGATGCGGCTGTTGCGGATCGTCAGCAGGCCCGCGCTGTCGGCGCGCAGGCGGGCACCACCGTCGGCGCTCATCTGCAGATCGGCCAGGTGCAGTTCACTGCCCTTGCCGGACGCACCGGCCAGCGCCGCACCGGTACCTGTCACTGAAAGACGGCCCCCGGTGTAACGGATCACGCCACCGTTGTAGGCCTGCACGCTGCCGAATCCGCTGCCGTTGCGCGTGGCATCGATATCGACATCGCGCGCATCGATCACGCTGCCGGCACCATTGGCATACAGTGCGTAGAAGCCAACACCGGTGGCCGGTGCGATCGACAGCGTCGCCCCGCGCAGTTGTACCTGGCCGCCATTGGCGGCAGACACGGCGCTGCCATTACCAGTCACGTTGATGCGGCTGCCGTCGATCAGTGCGCTGCTGCCAGCGCCGGTGACGATCAGTGCGAAGCTGCCCGAGCCATGGGTGAGGACATCATCGGCACCGAGCTGCAGGCTGTTGCCATCGCTGACCTGCAGGGGCCCGGTCAGATCGGCGGCGTGGACCGGCAGTGCCGCCCACAGGGCGGTTGCCAGCAGGCTGGGAAGGAGGGAAGCAGGCGCGAGGCGCGCGCGCCCGGACGCACGGCGGCGCCGAGGGGGGGAGGCATACATGCTGTTGGACTTCCTGTGGCAGGGCGCAGCAGGGCTGCGCGGACTGGCGCGGCAGGGCCGCGTCGCTGCGGAAGCCACACGCGATGGCAGCTGCAGGCGCCACCGGGCTTCCGTCCCCCACGGCGACGCGGTTGCTGCCGGCAGGCGCACCATGGCGGGATGCGTCCAGCCTAGAAATCGGCACTGTCCTATGGAATCAGGCGTTTCCTAAAGCCGTCGCAGGCCCTCGTACGGGGCCTGCAGGATTCAGCCTGGAGTGGGCCTCAGGCGAACAACGAGGCCTGCAGGCAGTACTCGATCAGTGCCTGGTCACTGTCCACGCCGAGCTTGCGCATCGCACTGATCTTCTGCGTGCTGACCGTCTTGGCGCTGCGCTGCAGCTGGCGTGCGATGTCGCCCACGCTCATGCCGCCGGTAAACAGCCTGATCACTTCCAGCTCGCGCGGCGACAGGCGCGCACGGACCGCATCGGCGTCGGCTGGTTCGCTCGCCGCGACCGGCAGCAGGCCCGGCGGCCGGTAGACGCGGTCGGCCAGCACCACGCGCAGGGCCTGTACCAGGCTGCCCAATCCATGGCTCTTGAGCACGACGCCGCCCGCGCCGGCGGCATACATCGCTGCAACCAACGACGGATTGGACACCATCGTCAGCACCAGCAGGCGCGTCTCTGGGAAGCTGCGGCGCAGGAACGAGATCAGCTTGATGCCGTCACCGAAGCGGTCGCCCCCCGGCATGCTGTAGTCGGTGATCACGACCTGTGGCCGGGTCCGGGTCATCAATTCGATCAGCGTCGCCGGGTCGGCCGCTTCGCCCACCACGTCCAGGTCAAGTTCCCCGGCCAATACGTCGCGGATGCCGGCAAGCACGATCGGGTGGTCGTCAGCGATGAGGATCCGTGTGGTCATGGCGGGGTCGGGTCGTCAGGTGGGGGAGGGGAGGCCGCATCAAGCAGCGGATGCAACAGCTGTTCGAGGCGTCGCTGGAAGCGGGCAAGCGACGCCGCCTGGGTGGCCAGGTCATCGCCGCCAGCAAGGCTGTGCTCGATCTGCAGGCCGCTGTGCACCAGCGCGGGTGCGCCCACGATGACCAGTGCGCCACGGATGCGATGCAGTACCTGCACCACGCGCGCGGGATCGGCGCTGGCAATCGACTGGCGCAGGCTGTGCAGGTCAGCCTGCATGGTCTGCACGAACAACGCCTGCATCTTCGCGGGAACCTGCAGCGGGAGATCATCATCGCGCGTATCGGTGGATTCCGGTCCTTGCGGTGGCGCGGCAACCGTTGCATCGCCCCGGGTGATCTGGATCAGCAGGCGTTGCAGCGCTTCCAGCGTGATCGGCTTGACCAGCACGCCCTGCATGCCCGATTCCTGGCAGCGCTGGCGTTCGGCCGGGTCGGCGTTGGCAGTGGCACCGTGGATCGGCACGCGGGCACCACGCACCCGCAAGGCACGGGCCAGGCCATAGCCATCCAGCCCCGGCATGTTCAGGTCGGTCAGTACCAGCGCGAACTCGTCCTGCTGCCAGTAGCCCAGCGCTTCATTGCCGTCGCTGGCGACCACGGCGCGGCAGCCGAGCTGTTCCAGCTGGTCGCGCAGGATCGCCTGGTTGATCGGGTTGTCCTCGGCCACCAGCACCTGCAGGCCGAAACGGCGCGTCGACGGCAGGCGCCCTTCGGTGCTGGCCGCCAGTGGCTGGCCACTGGCGGCAGCCAATGCGAGCACGATCGCGTCAAACCGGTGCAGGCCAACCTGCCAGGCGCCATCGATCTGCCGGGGCCGCACGCCGCCTTCGCGGCAGGCAACCACACGCGGTCCATCCACCCACTCGGGCAACGCGTCGTCCAGGACCAGGTCGAGCAGCACGGTGGACGACGGCAAGCCCGCCGCGCCTTCATCGCGGTACACGCTGGCCAGTGCACCGCGCTGCTGCAGGCGCTCGCACAGCGATTGGACCAGCTCGCGCACACCGCCCCGCACCTGTACCTGCAGGCCCGCAGGCAACTGCGGCGCAGGAGATTGCTGCGGATCGGACGGCGCCGTGGGCAGCGGCAGTTCGACGCTGAAGCTGCTGCCCAGGCCGCTCTCGCTGACCACGCGCAGCTGGCCTTCCATCAACGCCACAAGATGCGCGCAGATGGAAAGGCCCAGGCCGGTGCCGCGCATCGCATCGGTGCCCGGGTTGGCCTGGAAGAACGGCTCGAACAGGTGTGCCTGGTGCTCGCTGGCAATGCCGATGCCGGTATCGGCGACCTGCCACTGCAGCCAGCAGCGCTGCTCTTGCCAGCGTGCCGAGACGCGCACCACCACGCGTCCGCTGTCGGTGAACTTCAGCGCGTTGCTGATCAGGTTGTTGAGTATCTGGCGGATCCGTGCCGCATCACCGCACACCACGGGCGGCACGTCGGCATCGATGCAGGCGTAAAACTGCAGCCCCTTGCTGGCGGCCGCGGCAGCATACGAGTCGAGCGCATCCTCGGTCAGATGCACTGGATCGAACGGGCTGGGTTCCAGGCTCAGTTGCCCGGCCTCGGCCTTGCTGACATCGAGGATGTCGCTGATCAGTTGCATCAGCGTCGAGGACGAACGCTGGATCGTCCCCAGGTAGTCCCGCTGACGCGCATCCAGTGGCGTGAGCCCGAGCAGTTCGAGGGTGCCGAGCACGCCGTATAGCGGCGTGCGGATCTCATGGCTCATGGTGGCCAGGAACTGGCTCTTGGCCCGGTTGGCCTGGTCGGCGGCACGGCGCGCCTGCTGCAGTACCTGCTCGGCTTCGTGCTGGCTGCTGAGATCGATGAACAGGCACAGCACCGCCGGCTCGCCGCGGTAGCGCGCCGGCGTCGCCGTCACCAGCAGGTGGCGGCCTTCGGGCGTGGTGTAGGCCAGCCCATCGCCGAGCGTGGTGCCCCCAGCGGCGAGCACGCTGCGCCGCCAGGGGCCGTGCCAGCCTCCAGTATGATGGTCTTCACCCAGCCAGCGGCGGGCGAGGGTGTTGTCCAGCAGCACATTGCCATCGGTACGGCGCAGCAGGCACAGCCCGATCGGTGCGTTGTCCAGGATCGTGCGGCTGAAGGCTTCGCTTTCCAGCAGCCGCGCGTGGTTGCTGCGCAGCGGCTCGATGACCGAACGCCGATACGCGCGCAGCACCAGCGTGCCACCCAGTGCCAGCAGCAGGGCCACCACCGTCGCACCGAGCAGCGGCCCCTGCGGGTGCTGGAATACCTGCCGCCAGCTGACGTGGTAGACCGCCAGCCAGCCGCGCTCGCTGCGCATGCGGAACTGCAGGCCTCCCAGGCCTGCCTGCCAGGAGGTGCCAGCGTTGCTGGCATCTGCAGCATCGCCCAGCAGGCGCTGGCCATCGGCATCGAACAGCGACAGCCGTTGGAACACCGGAACACCCAGCACCTGCCGGTAGTCATCGACGCGTGCCGGATCGAGCAGGCACGCCAGCGCGGCCTGCGAATCCTTGCCGTCCTCGCCCCACAGGCGCGCATCCTGCGGGGCGTGGGCGATGGCGAGCAGCCAGGTCTGCCGGTCGCGCCACGGCACGCTTACCCAGGCGATGCCGCCGCGCTGCAGCGTGGGCCGCGTACCCAGTGCGCGGTGGATGTCGGCGATCGCCGGGCGCAGGTGATGCGGGCTGTTCTGGCTCGCATCTGTACCGACGATCTGTACCGGTGCCAGCAGCCCGCGTGTGCCCTGGCCATCGACCAGCAGGCATTGCGGTGGTGGGTAGCGCGAAGCGGACCAGAACGTACCGTAGAAGCGCAGGAACCGGTCGCCCAGCTCGGTCGGTGGCGAACGACCGGCCCCCTCGCTCCCGATCACCGCGAAGTTGGCGTACAACGGACCGCGTTGCAGTTCCACGCTGGCATCGGCAACCGGCTGCCCTCGTACGCCGACATCATGCAGCCGCCACTGGCGCAGGAAGCGCTCCTGCTCGCGCAACGTGCCGTCCAGGCGGCGGAAGTGGTACTCGATCTTGCTGCGCTCTTCGTTCAACAGCTGCGAGCCGGCCGACAGCAACAGTCCGGCCTGCAGGGTCGCCAGCACCACCACGCCGATCAACAGGGCATGGACGCGGAGCGAGCGGCGAGCGAGTCGGCGTACAGGAGCGGCCTCGGCCGGCATGGCAGGTCTCAGGGCAGGGGGCGGACATCGGCACCGGTGGCGGCGCAACGTCCACCGCTACTGCACAGACAGGATCGTCAATGCCGCTTGATGATTTTGTGAAGCCGTCGTGCAGTCCGCGTCAGCGCAGGGCAGCCTGCGGTCTTTCGTCCAGTTGCGGTGCTTCTTCGTCCAGCAAGCGGGTGAACGCGTCGGACGGCAGCGCCTGCGAGATCAGGA
Source organism: Stenotrophomonas sp. HMSC10F07 (assembly GCF_001807895.1). Lineage (NCBI taxonomy): Bacteria > Pseudomonadati > Pseudomonadota > Gammaproteobacteria > Lysobacterales > Lysobacteraceae > Stenotrophomonas > Stenotrophomonas sp. HMSC10F07. Next base: position 9,648 of record NZ_KV791363.1, on the reverse strand, counting down.
ACCCCTGCACCTGGCTGCACCCCAGCTGCCGCAGGGCGGCCAGGTCGGCATCACTTTCCACGCCTTCGGCCACGATGGTCAGGCCCAGCTGGTTGGCCAGTGCGATCACCGTCGACAGGGTCAGGTGCAGGGCCGGGTCACGGGCGCAGCCACTGACCAGCGCGCGGTCGATCTTGACCTCGGTGAAGGGGGTATTGACCAGGTTGTGGACCGAGCTCAGGCCCTGCCCGAAATCATCCTGGGCCAGGCCGAAGCCCTTCATGCGCAGCCGGCAGGCACCGGCATAGAAGTCGCTGACGTGCCGCGTGGTGCTGTTCTCCATCAGTTCGAAACACAACTCGCCGGGCGTCCCGCCGTGGGCCAGGGTCAGCGCCAGCAGCTCATCGGGCAGGTCCGACTGCTCCAGCAGATGAGGCGGCAGGTTGATCGACACCGGTACCCGGAAGCCTTGCTTGCGCCAATGCGCCTGTGCGCTGATGCTGGCCTTGAGCATCATCCGCAGCAGGTCGCCCTCCAGCCCGTGGCGGCAGATCGCCGGCAGGAAGCTGCCGGCAGCCAGCGTGCCCAGCTGCGGGTGGCGCCAGCGCACCAGTGCTTCGGCCGCCACCACCCGTCCGGACTGCAGTGACTTCTTGGGTTGGAACCATGCCGTCAGGCTGCCATCGGCCATCGCCTGGCGCAGCTGCGACGCATCCGCTTCGGGGACTGCCGCCGACGCGCGAGAAGGAGCCTTGCCGGTGGCCGGGCGCGCCTGCGCCAGCGCCTCGAACAGCGCGTCCACGTCGGCGGCCGCCACCGGCTTGGACAGCAGGCCGATCACATCCAGCCCCAGCGATTCGGCCATCAGCCGTGCCGAGGTCATCATCCGCCGCGGGGCCGCGCTGACCACGGCCAGGCGCGGCGGGCGTGGTTGCGCCGCCAGTGCCTGGATGAACTGGATGCCGTCCTGCCCGGGCATCAGCAGGTCACTGACCACCAGGTCGTAGGGCTGGCAGGCACACAGTGCGATGGCGGCATCCACGTCTTCGCAGGCATCGACCTGGATACCGGCGCGGCTGCCGAACAGATTGGCCAGGAAACCACGCTGGAAGGGCTGGTCTTCCAGGATCAGGACGCGCTGGGTCATGCGGGGTCTCCTTGGCGCAGGGTGGTGAGCGCCTTGCGCAGGCGGGCGATGTCGACGGGTTTGCTGAGGTAGCCCTGCATGCCACTGGCCAGGCAGCGCTCGCGCTCTTCGGCGGTGGCATTGGCGGTGGCGCCGATCACCGGTACCGGGTTGCCGTCATCGCGCAGCTGGCGGGCCAGCGCGTGGCCGTCCATGCGCGGCATGTTGATGTCGGTCACCACCAGATCGAAGCACTGCTCGCGGCACCGCTGCAGCGCTTCCATGCCATCCTGTGCCAGCTCCACGTCGCAGCCGAGGGTGCGCAGCTGCTCGGCCAGGATCACCCGGTTGATCGGGTTGTCCTCGACGGCCAGCACGCGCAGGCCCAGAGGCATCGGTGGTGCCGTGCGCGTGGCCTCCGGCTGCGTCGCGCGCTGCTGCTGCACGCTGGCCAGCGCCTTGCCGATCGCGGTCATGCCGTGCAGGGTCACCACCAGGCTGCCGTCGGCGGCAGTGATCGGCTGGTCACCGCCCTCGATCGATGCCACCACGCGCGGGCCCGACCAGGCCAGCGGCATCCCGGCTTCGCCATCCATCAGGATCGCGCCGTCATGGTCCAGCAACGCCGGGTCACCAAGCAGGGGCTGCGCGTTGGCGCCCCAGCGACACAGCCAGCCGCAGGCACTGTCGACCAGCTCGCGGTCGCGGCCGCGCACCAGGATCGGTGGTTCCGGCAGCAGTGTGGGGCCATCCTCGGCAGCGGCCAGCACCGGCAACGGCAGGCGGACGCTGAAGCTGCTGCCCAGCCCGGGTTCGCTCACCACCTGCAGCTCGCCGCTCATCAGGCGTACCAGGCGGTCGCTGATGGACAGGCCCAGGCCGGTGCCCTGCGCGCTGGCTGCGCCGCGGACCTGGCGGAACGGTTCGAACAACCGCGCCTGTTCCTCCGCAGCGATGCCCACGCCGGTATCGGTCACCTGCCATGCCAGCACGCTCGATTCACCTTCGCGCTGCACCTGGCGCACGCGCAATACCACCCGGCCATGCTCGGTGAACTTGATCGCGTTGCTGAGCAGGTTGCCCAGCACCTGGCGGATGCGGTCGGCATCACCGAGCACCAGTGTCGGCAGGCGCGGATCGGTACAGACCAGGATCTGCAGGCCCTTGCAGGTGGCCGACGCGGCGAAGCTGCGCAGCACGCTCTCGGTCAGCTCGCGCGGCGAGAACGCCGTCGGCTCCAGGCTGAGCTGTCCTGACTCGATCTTGGAAACATCCAGCACATCGCTGATCAACTGCAGCAGGACCGACGAGGAACTCTCGATGGTGCGCAGGTACTGCGACTGCCGGGCGTCCAGCGAGGTGTGCCCCAGCAGCTCCAGCGTGCCCAGCACGCCATACAGCGGGGTGCGGATCTCATGGCTCATGGTGGCCAGGAACGCGCTCTTGGCCTGGTTGGCCGCATCGGCGGCCTGGCGTGCCGACGACAGTGCGGCCTGTGCCTGGCGGTGCCGGGAAATATCATGGAAGACGCATAGCAGCACGTCATCGCCCTGGTAGCGGCAGGCCGCGTGCAGCACTTGCAGCTGGCGCCCATCGCGGGCGGTGAATTCAAGTCCACGCCCGCGTTCGCCGGCATGTCCGCGCCATGGTGCCTGCCAGTCGCTGTGTTCGCCTTCTTCGCCGAGCCAGTCGCGCAGCAGCTGGTTGGAGAGCAGCAGCGCGCGGTCGCTGCGGCGCAGGACGCAGATGCCGACCGGCGCCATGTCGATCACCGTCGAACTGAAGTCCAGGTTCTCCAGCAGGCGGCGGTGCTGCTGCAGGGCCGGCTGGATCAGCTGGAGGTCAACGCGATGCCGTAGCAGGCGCAGCGCAACACCGGCCAGCAGCAGCAACAGCACGCAGACCAGCAGGGGCACGGCCAGGTCGCCCAGCAGCAGCGGCGGCGGCAGGTGGTAGACCAACCGCCAGCCGTCATTGCCGACACTTTTCACCAGCGCTACGCCGCGCGGCAGGCCACCGCTCCACAACGTGCCGAAGCTGTCGTCCTGGCGCTCCCGCAGGGTCTTCCAGCCCGCACCATCCAGCCGCGGTGCCTGGCTGGACAATGCAGGCTGCCCCGCACGGTCGAGCAACGCGTAACCGCCAATGCCCTGGCCGTCGATCATGCTCGCCGCCGCCGCGCCATCGAGCAGCAGCACCAGCCACTGCGCCGGTTGGGGGCCCGCCTGTACCGGCTGCGCCAGCGCAACGCCACTGTCACCCGGCCGCAGCCAGTACACCGGGTCTGCACCCTCGAGGCTGCCGCTGCGTGCCTGCAGCGCACGCAGCGATGGCAGGTGCACCAGGTCGACGTCGACCTCGCCCCCGGCCAGCCAGTGCGCGCCGCGTGCATCGATCAGCAGCAGGTGCGTCTGCAGTGCCTGCAGCGTGTGCTCGGCGCGCGCTGACAGCAGCAGCCGCTGGCCCGGCTGGCCACCGGGACCATCCAGCGGCAGCTGGCGCACGCCCTCGCTGTCTGCGGCCGGTGCATCCGGGTTGCCGGCCAGTACCGAATCCCCCAGGTAGCGCAGCAGGGCTTCGCGCTGGTCGAAATAGATCTGTGCCTTGTAGGCCGCTGCATTCATCTCGCGGCGATGGGTCGAGATGTCTTCGGTGAATGCCGTGAGCAGGTAGAACCCGGCCGCGGCGGCCAGGCAGATGAAGACGCAGACGGTCAGGCAGCGCAGCAACACCGACGCGGTGGTCGATGGCACGGCCTGCTGCAGCGAAGGGCGGGGAAAGCGGAACATGCAACGATGCTAGGGAGCGGCGCTGATGGCGCGGAATCAGCTGTTTCCTAAAATCCCCCGCTGGCCGGTCAGGCCGGAGCCTGCGCGTGGGTACCGTTCAGGCGGCGGAAAAGAGAACCCCCGCCGAAGCGGGGGTCTCCTGTATCGGCGCTGGCCAGGCACTTACAGTGCGCTGCCACCGAACTTGTGGGTGTACTGCAGGTTGATCGTGCGGCCGACGCTGTCGAACCAGGACACGTCGTAGTACGGGTAAGCGGTGTAGGTACGGTCCTTCGGCGGCATCTTGTTGAACACATTGACCACCGACAGCGACAGGCGCGAGTGGTCGTCGAGGCGGTACTGCAGCGAGGCGTTGTAGCGATAGGTCGCCTTCACGTACGGGCTGTCGCCGCTGTCCCAGTCGAACACCTGGTCGTAGCTGTCCGAGGTCGGCAGCTTGCCCAGGCGCGAGCCGTACACCGTTGCCGACCACGCATCCTTCTCCCAGGTCACGCTCAGGCTGGTCTTGGTGCGCGGAATGTCGAAGCCACTGTTGACCGCGAACTGGTCTTCGGTGCGGTCGCCGGGGTAGCGCTGGAAATCATGCTTCTTCACCCAGGTGTGCGTGCCGTTGAAGATGAAATCGCCGATGCCCGTCTGCAGGCGATAACGCAGGCCGGCGTCGATGCCGGAGGTGGATTCGCGGGCGACGTTGATCGGCTCCACGCGCACGCCATACAGGCGTCCGTCGTTGCTGCGGGTGATGCGGGCGAGCGCGTCCACGCAGGTCGGCGAATTGATGTCGGCGCTGCCCAGGCGGCAGTTTGCTTCGTTGGCCAGGAGCGTGCGCACGTCCATGTCCTGCACCTGGTTGCGCATATCGATGTCAAACCAGTCCACCGACAGGTCCAGGCCGATCGCCGGTGACCAGACGAAGCCGGCGCTCCACGAGGTGCTGGTTTCCGGGTCGAGCTGGCGGTTGCCTGTGCGGCTGCGGATCAGGTTGCGCTCGTAATCGGAACAGTCGCTGGCCTCCTCGAGGCGGCAGGTGTACAGATCCTCGGCGCTGGTCTCGTCGTTGCCCGGTCCGGCAAACACATAGTGCAGGTCCGGTGCACGGAATGCGGTGCCGTAGGAGCCGCGCACCAGCAGGGTATCGATCGGGCGCCATTCCAGGCCGCCGCTCCAGGTCGCCTTGCCGATGCTGTGTCCGGAATAGCGGTACTGGTCGTAGCGGCCCGCCACGCTCAGGTTGACCGTGTCGTGCAGCGGCATGCGCAGCTCCGCAGCCGTCGCCCAGCGGTTGCGCGAACCCTTGCCGTCCGAATCCTTCCAGCTGTAGTAGTAGTATCCGGTCGCCAGCGGATCGGGGTTCAGAGAATAGGCCTGCTGGCCCACTTCCACGGTCGCGGCAAACCCGGCATCGCCACCGGGCAGTGCGAACAGTGCTGCGTTGGTCAGGGTGAAGGCGGCGGTTTCCGTGCGCGACTTCGGAGTGTAGGTGGTACGCGCGGCGATCGAGTCGTACTCGGCGCGGGTCAGTGGACGGTACAGGCGTGACGGATCGGCGTTGTAGACCGGGAGACCGTCGTCATCCACGCCCAGCTGCGGGCCGAGGAACAGGTCATTGGCCTTGGCGGCAATGATCTGTGCCCAGCTGATGCGCGACTGGTACTGCGAATGGCTCAACGCCGCTTCGTAATCCCAGTTGCCAATCAGGTTGCCCTTGAAGCCGGTGGTCACGCTGAAGGTCTTCTGAGTGCTGCGCACCATGGCGTTGCGCAGGCCGCCCATTTCCTCGGGCGAGAACTGGCGCTGCCAGAACTCGATCTCGCCAGTGGCTTCGTTGTTGAAGTAGCCCGACTCATCACCGTTGGCATCCATGCGGCCCCACTGGGTGACGTCGCGCATCAGCGACATCGTGTGGTAGCCGAGCTGCACGTCGGCGAACCACTGCTGGCCATTGTCGAAGTCGTAGCTCAGCGACGCGTAGCCGTTGGCGCCGCGGCGCTTGCTGAGGATGGTGCCGTAGCCGATCGAGCTGTCGCTGCCGCAGTAGTAGCCGTACTTCGGGCGGTAGGCACGATAGGTGCTGCCCTGGTTCTGGCCGGACAGCGCTTCGCAGGTGGCGGCGCCCGGGTCCAGGTAGTCATCGTTGTAGTCGGTGCGCAGATAGGCACGGCGCGCGATGCGCGAACCCTCGGTGGGGCCATCCCGGGTCGAGTCCTGGATGTCACGGTCATAGGCCCACAGCGGGGTCTGCGACTGCAGCTCGACGCTGTACACGGCGTTGAAGTTGCCACGGCTGAAACCGCTGGCCAGGCTCATGTCGAACGACTCGCCGCCGCCTTCGCTGGTGGTGCCCATGCGCATGTCGATCGTGGTGCCGTCGGCCTTCTTCTTCAGGATGAAGTTGACCACGCCGGCGATCGCGTCCGAGCCGTAGATGGCCGAGGCGCTGCCGGTCAGTACTTCGATGCGCTCGATCATGCCCAGCGGGATGTTGGAGACATCGGTGAAGTTGCTGCGGCCCTTGAACGGCATCGGGAAATCGGCAATACGCCGACCATTGACCAGCACCAGCGTGTGGTTCGGGCCCAGGCCGCGCAGATCCACCTGCTGGGCGCCCGGCGAGAAGTCGGCGCCACTGGAAGACTGCTGGCTCTGCGTCTCACCGCCGTTCTGGGTCATTGCACGCAGCACGTCCGGCACGCTGGTGAAGCCACTGGAGCGGATCTGCTCGGCATTGATCACCGTGATCGGAGCGGGGCCTTCCACCTGGGCGCGCGGAATGCGCGAGCCGGTGACCTGCACCGCGTCCAGTTGTTGCACCGAAGAGGAAGCCGGTGCCTGGGCCGCCGCAGAAGCAGCCACGCCCATCAACGCCAGCTGGATCGACCACGCCATCGCCTGTCTACGCATGAGGAATTCTCGGAAATGAAGCCGGCCCGCAGAGGAGGGGCCCTGTCCCCCATTCAGACTTCCGGAATGGGCGCGCGCATTTAACGCCTTTTTCATGTCCTTGACTACTGGGCCCCTATCTGGCAAAGAGTGAAAACGCTTGCAAGTCGATTTTGTTCAGGGAGATCAAGATGCGACGCCTCGACCGGACCCTGCCTGGCCCCTTCGCCTGGCTGGCGCTGCTGGTGCTGGCCTGGCCATTGGCCACGCCCGCACAGGACCTGCAGGGCCCCGGCTTCGCCTATTACGAAATCGGCGATCTGGAATCCCCGCGTCCCGGTCCGCGCGCGCCCGCCATGATGCTGATGGGCGGTGGCGAGTGGGTGCCGGAGGCCTTCCAGTGGTGGCTGAAGCAGGCCGGCAATGGCCGTGTGCTGATTCTGCGCGCCTCCGGTGGCGACGAACTGCAGGACCGCCTGTACCGCGAGATCGGCGGCACCACCGCAGTGCAGACCCTGGTCTTCGACAGCCGCCGCGGTGCCGATGATCCGGCGGTGCTGCGCGTGGTCGCCGCGGCCGATGCCATCTTCATTGCCGGCGGCGACCAGTCCCGCTATATCCGCTTCTGGAAGGGCACCGCACTCAACCGTGCACTCAACGCCCATGTGCGCGCCGGCAAGCCGATTGCCGGTACCAGCGCTGGCCTGGCCATCCTCGGCGGCTATGCCTATGGCGCCATGGATGGCGGCAGCATCACCTCGGCCGGTGCGCTGGCCGACCCGATGGGCAGTGCCGTGACCCTGGACAGCGGCTTCCTGCAGATGCCCTACCTGCAGCGCGTGGTCACCGACACCCATTTCGACAAGCGTGACCGGCTCGGTCGCCTGATCGTGTTCGTGGCACGTGCCGCCCAGGACAGCGGCGACCCTGACATCGTCGGCATCGGCGTCGATGAGGACACCGCCCTGTGCGTTGAGCCCGATGGCCGGGCCCAGGTCTACAGCGCAGATGGCGAAGGCAAGGTCTGGGTGGTCAGCCCCGGCCGCGACGCCGACCGCCTGGTGGAGGGCGAGCCGCTGCGCTTCCATGCGGTGCCGGTGACGGTGGTTGCCAGCGGCAGCCGCATGCGGCTGGATGATTTCCAGGCCGAGGCCGATTACCAGGCCGTGGCCGACGTCAGCGACGGCGAGATTGAGTTCACGCTTCGGTAGTACCGGCCGCTGGCCGGCAACCTCCTTCCTGATGCGACCGGTGCCGGCCAGCGGCCGGCACTACCGGCGCAATCCTTTCACTACACCTGCTGGAGATGTACCCGATGAAACTGCGCCTGGTGCTGTCCGCGCTGCTGTCCCTGCCGTTGCTTGCCCAGGCCGCCCCGGCCGCCTCGCCGTTGCTGGTCATCCACGGCGGCGCCGGTGTCGAGCGCAAGGACCTGTCGCCGGCTGAAGAGAAGGCTGCGCGCGACGCGTTGCGCGCGGCGCTGCTGAAGGGCCATGCCGAACTGGCGGCCGGTCGCCCGGCGCTTGCAGCCGTCACTGCGGCAATCACCGTGCTGGAGGACGATCCGACCTTCAACGCCGGCAAGGGCGCGGTGTTCACCCATGACGGCCACAACGAACTGGATGCCGCAGTGATGGATGGCGCCACCCTGGCTGCAGGTGCGGTGGCCGGCGTGCAGCGGGTGCGCAACCCGATCCTGCTGGCCCAGGCCGTGATGCAGAAGTCCAGGCACGTGATGATGGTCGGGCAGGGTGCCGAGGCATTCGCGGTGGAGCAGGGCATCGGCCTTGTCGATCCATCCTACTTCCGTACCGACAAGCGCTGGCAGCAACTGCAGCGCGCATTGAAGGAAGAGGCCAGTGGCCAGGCGCACGCCGACCTGGAGACCGCAAGGCACTTCGGCACGGTGGGCGCGGTTGCCCTGGATGCGCAGGGGCAGCTTGCCGCCGGCACCTCCACCGGTGGCATGACCAACAAGCGCTATGGCCGTGTGGGTGATTCGCCGATCATCGGCGCCGGTACCTGGGCCGACGCGGGCTGCGCGGTATCGGGCACCGGCTGGGGCGAGTACTACATCCGGACTGCGGCCGCGCACGAGATCTGTGCGCGCATGCGCTACCAGCGGCAGACGCCGGAGCAGGCCGGCAGGGGCGTGATCAACGAGATGATTCCGAAGATGGGCGGCGACGGCGGCGCGATCGTGCTTGCCGCAGACGGAAAAATGGCCATGCCGTTCAACACCCGGGGCATGTATCGGGGCTGGATCGGCGCCGATGGCGTCCCCCATGTCGCAATTTTCGCCAGCGAGACCCTGCCGGTCCCTGAGCAATAACCTTGCGTATCAATGGGTTTGCGACAACGTGTGAAAAAGATGGAAAAAAGCGTTGACAGCCCCCCGCCTGATCAGCAGAATAAGCGGCTCACCACCACACACCGCAACGCTTCGGCGGCAACGGGTTGGGGTGGTAAGGAGGGATACCCAAGCGGCCAACGGGGGCAGACTGTAAATCTGCTGGCTTACGCCTTCGGTGGTTCGAATCCACCTCCCTCCACCAGTTTCACGTTGTGACATTCCCGGCGCGGGAGTAGTTCAATGGTAGAACCTCAGCCTTCCAAGCTGATGGTGCGGGTTCGATTCCCGTCTCCCGCTCCATTGAATGAACTTTGAATATTATCGAGTTCATGTCATAATGCAAAACTCGGCTCACGTAGCTCAGTCGGTAGAGCACTTCCTTGGTAAGGAAGAGGTCGAAGGTTCGATTCCTTTCGTGAGCACCATCTTAAGCATCACCTCTCAGACGAATTCGAGATAAGCAGCCATGGCCAAGGGTAAGTTCGAGCGCACCAAGCCGCACGTCAACGTCGGCACCATCG
>NZ_KV791362.1:8501-67943 GCF_001807895.1 Stenotrophomonas sp. HMSC10F07 | reverse complement strand
TGCGGTTGACACCCGCCGAGAGGTGAGGGAAAAGCCGAGGATGGCCGCATTGTCGAATGTCTTCCACGAAGTCCAGGAAGTCAGCGTCAATGAGTTGCTGTGCGATGGGCACGTCCCGGATGGCGGATCTGCCTTTCAAGCGTTGTCGGCTTCTGCCTCGGTTCTTACGTGAAGGGCAACCCGCTCGCATCAGTTGATCCCGATGGGATGCAGGCAATTCCTTTGCTGCCCCCGCCCCCCGTGGTCACGGGCGCCCCGGGTGCTGTTGGGGCGTACAATGGAGGCGACCTCCGCAATCCGAACGGCAACTGGGACTTTGGCCCAATGATCAACAGCGATAGCCTTCGGAATGCCCTTAAGGCAGGGGAGATGCTGGGAGTTGGGCCAAGGTATTCTGAATCCGAATAGTCCAGCGTCGCAGATGGCTGTTGCATTGATCAAATCTGCGTGTGCCGACGGAGATGGCGACGACTTCGTTGCTGACCGCCAAAGCTATATCCAGGGCTGTAAGACTACCTGCACTCGCGCTAAAGATGATTTCAACCAGCCGGGTCTCTGGGGTGGGAACTTGGCACGCTGTATGCTTGGGTGCGTTCCCTATCGGTGCCAGAAGTTAATGAAGCAGAGCGACCTTGATGGATATTGATGAAATTACCAGTATGCTTGAGGCGGGTGACGACAATGCCGCGCGTCACCACCTTTTGGATCTTGTAAAGCGCGATCCCGCTTGTGAGGTCGCGTGGTTGTTTCTTGTTGGGATTGGTTTTCGGAGCGATGACGCGGAGTTGTCCCTCTGGGCGCTTCGTGCGCTTGAGAAGCTTCGTCCTCGCGATGTGTTGGTCGCGTCTGGACTCGTGGACAGCCTGCTTCGGCTGAAACGATATGAGGAAGCTAAGGAGGTCATTCATGCCTTCTCCAAGATTGCTTGTCTTGGTATGCCCGCCCATGACACAGTCCTCGAAGAACATCGCAGGGCCCTTCAGTTCATCAACGATAGCGTTGAGGCTGCAGGTGACGAAGACGAATAGCTGACGCGTTTGCTAATCGCGAAGCCTTGGTTTGATCGATTACTTTCGCTCGACGTCACGAGCTCTGCGCCTTGATGAGGTTGCTCTCCCAGCCGTGCGTGGCTGGCAGCGTTGTCTTCGATGAATTTCTCAAGCTTTTGCGCGAGTACATTATTCTTGATTCGTCCCAAGGCAGGCGTTGCCTTGGTTTGGATGACGAGGATGGCGAAGTTCTTGGGCCTGGATGAAGTAAAGGAATGGCTTGAAGGCGGAGATGTCCTTGGGGCGCGCGCCTGCCGGTCCGTGTCGATGCTCTTGACTGACGGGTGCACCTGACGAGTGCAGATGTTTACGTTCGAACAGGCTCAATCGAACAGAACGCCTGTCTTGCCTGACCAGCGAGGATTTGTTTACACGCTTGGTAGTCACAACCGTTCTGATTCCTACTGGACACTTTTAGTGTTGATAGAGGTCCCCATCTTTATGAGTGGGGGCTTTTTTCGTTTGGCAGCATCCGGTCGTGACCCAGCCTTCTACCTACGGCGAGATGTTGATGGATGAGGGACGAAACATCTGAGCTAATCAGATTTGAGAACGCAGAGCAGTACGGGAAGAAGTCTGCTCGAGTCCATCGCTGGCCGGGGAGGCAATCATCAGCATCGGCCCGTTTCGACTATGGATCTGTGCAGGGTCTCGGCGGGTCTTGATGACGGCGTGCGAAGGACGGCCATAAGCCTGGCGAACTGGCGCGGGACTGTCGCAGATCCTGCGGACACGGTCACCGCGGGACTATGCCCAATTGCGCTGTTCTTCACCAAAGCAAGCCCAATGGCCGAGCCTTGGAGCCCGCTCAAGGAACCAATACATTTGGCAGATCCCTGATAAGGTCACACAGCTGTGCAAACGCCTTTTGGTCCGTCTTCCCCCACGTTTCTGGTGAGCCGATGAATACCACTGCGCAAATTTCGTGCCTCATCCTTTGCGTTCTGCTTGGGTCTTCCGTGTCCGCGCGGCCGCTTGCAGAGAGACTCGCGGCGGACATTGAGATGGCCGAACACTCTATTCTTGCCTCGCTGATGGTGCACAAAAGTTCCGAGAGCAAGTCACTGTGCTCTCAGACGCCATATGCTTGTGTAGGAGCAGACGGTGCTGAGCTTGGTCTCGCCTTGATAGGGGGCAGCAGGAGTGCTGCCGCTCCTCGGCACTTGGTTGAGCTGTCGCGATTTCGTATGGATGGAGCGCTTTCCGAGGACTACAAGTGCTACCTCGCCGCGCATGGCAATTCAACGGTTCAGGCCGCGTCGAAGCTGGATGCCAAAAAGCTGGCAGGGCAATGCATGTCCGAACTTGCTGCTTTCAAACGTCGGGCCGGCGCTGCAAAGTTCGACGTGGCGCCCGAGAATATTTGCAGCTCAGTGGCGGACATCCAGCGATCCCTGCGTGAAGCTGTCCGGCTAGCCAATGCAGGCGGTGAATGTGACGGCTTCTGAGTCGGTCGTCGGAAAAAGCTGATGCGTACGTGATTCGCGAAGCCTTGGCTTGGTTGACTAATGTCGCTCGACGTCGCGAGCTATACAGTTCTGCAATCCGCCGGCTCCGAGGCAGGGCTGGGCCCTGGCGGTGGGGTGCACCCGGATGCAGAACGAAGACATCCAGGAACTGGCTGATATGGTTCGTGAGGCTACGAACGCCCGGTGATCATTCAATGCCTCTGAGAATAGGGCCAATGCCTTGGCTCGGGGCATCGAAGTTCTACTGACTTTGCTCGCTCGCTTGAGAAAAAAGCCAGTAGATTTCATCTCAGGCGACTGATCTGGTTAGAAAAGAAAGCCCCGCCAATGCGGGGCTTTTCTTTCTGCGCGATGTCGTTGGCATTGTGCCTCGCAGCATTGATTTTCGTGCACTGCGACTTGCAAACACACAAATTCCTCCCCTATGGTGCAATCGATTGCATTGCAGTGAATCCTCAGTGTTCGATGTCGGTTGGGAGGCCGGCAGGTGGATGTCCATCCATTCGATCAGACCGGCCCCGGCGATGGGCATCACGCGACGCGACGCGCTACGCCTTGCGGTTGCTGGAGGCGTAGCCCTGGGTACCGCGGGGGCGTTGCCTGCATTCGCCGCCGATGCCCCCCTCAAAGGAAACCTGAAGCAGGCCGTGGCCCGCTGGACCTTCCCGCAGCAGTCGGTCGCCCAGCTCTGCACGACGGTGAAGGACATCGGCTTCGCCGCCATCGACCTGGTCGGCCCGGAAGACTGGCCCACGCTGAAAGCCCACGGCGTCTACAGCTCGATGTGCAACGGCGCGGAGCTGGGCCTGACCAAGGGTTTCGCCGGCCGCGAGTTCCACGACCCGCTGGTGGAGCGCTACACGCGGCACATCGACCTGGTCGCAGATGCCGGCTACCGCAACCTCATCTGCTTCTCGGGCAACCGCAACGGCATGGATCCCCATGACGGAATGGCCAATGCCGAGGCAGGACTCAAGCGCATCCTCGGGCATGCCGAGAAGCGCGGCGTGGTGCTGGTGATGGAACTGCTGAACTCCAGGGTCGATCACCACGACTACCTGTGCGATCACTCCGCCTGGGGCGTGGAGCTGTGCAAGCGGCTCGGCTCGGACAACTTCGGCCTGCTCTACGACATCTATCACATGCAGATCATGGAGGGCGACATCATCGCCACCATCGGCAAGCATCACGCCTGCTTCAAGCATTACCACACCGCAGGCGTGCCGGGCCGGAACGAGATAGGAGATCAGCAGGAGCTCCACTATCCGGCCATCTGTCGCGCGATCCGCGACACCGGTTTCAAGGGGTATCTGGCGCAGGAGTTCATGCCTGCCGCGCCCGATCCCGTTGCCTCATTGCGCGAGGCGATCCGCCTCTGCGACGTCTGAAACGATATCCACCCAGGTGAGAGACCCATGGCAGATAATCACTACGACGCCATCGTTGTTGGCTCGGGAATCAGTGGCGGTTGGGCGGCAAAAGAGCTGACCGAGAAGGGCCTGAAGGTCCTGATGCTGGAACGAGGACGCAACATCGAGCACGTCAAGGACTACGTCAATGCGATGAAGGAAGCGTGGGACTTCCCGCATCGCAACCGTCCGACGCAGGCGATGAAGGCCGCTTTTCCGGTGCTGATGCGCGACTACGGCCTCGCCGAGAACCTGGAAGGAATGTGGGCCAACGAGCAGGACTCACCCTACATCGAAACCAAGCGTTTCGACTGGTTCCGTGGCTACCACGTCGGTGGCCGCTCATTGTTATGGGGCCGGCAGAGCTATCGCTTCTCCGACCTGGACTTCGAGGCGAATCTCAAGGACGGCATCGCCACCGACTGGCCGATACGCTACGCCGACATCGCGCCGTGGTACGACCATGTGGAAAAGTTTGCGGGCATCGCCGGCACGCGCGAGGGACTGGACGTGCTGCCGGATGGTGAGTTCCTGCCGCCGGTTCCGTTGAACATCGTCGAGAAGGACGTGGCCGCACGGATCAAGAAGGCCTTTGGTGGCACGCGGCACATGATCCACTCGCGCACTGCCAACATCACCCAGCCGATGCCCGAGCAGGGGCGCGTGAACTGCCAGTATCGCAACAAGTGCATTCTGGGCTGTCCCTTTGGTGCCTACTTCTCCACCCAGTCGGCGACGCTGCCGGCGGCGATGAAGACCGGCAACCTGACCCTGCGGCCGTTCTCGATCGTCAAGGAAGTGCTCTACGACAAGGATCGCAAGCGCGCGCGTGGCGTGGAGGTGATCGACGCCGAGACCGGGCAGACCTATCAGTACACGGCCAAGGTCATCTTCCTCAACGCATCGTCCTTCAACTCGACCTGGCTGCTGATGAACTCGGCCACCGATGTCTGGGAGGGGGGGCTGGGTTCTTCGTCGGGCGAGCTGGGGCACAACGTGATGGACCATCATTTTGGTGCGGGCGCCTCGGGCCGGGTCGAGGGCTACGAAGACAAGTACTACTTCGGCCGCCGTCCGTGCGGCTTCTACATTCCGCGGTTCCGCAATGTCGCCGCCGACAAGCGTGGCTACCTGCGCGGATTCGGCTACCAGGGCGGTGCCAGCCGCACCGGCTGGTCGCGCGAGATCGCCGAGCTGAACATCGGTGCCGACCTGAAGGAGGCGCTGACCGTGCCGGGTGACTGGCGCATCGGCATGACCGGGTTCGGTGAGATGCTGCCGCACCACGACAACACGATCCACCTGGACCGCGACCGTAAGGACAAGTGGGGGCTGCCGGTGCTGGCGATGGATGTGTCCATGCGCGCCAACGAACTGGCGATGCGCAAGGACATGGCCGCTGACGCCGCCGAGATGCTGGAGGCGGCCGGCGTCAAGGACGTGAAGATGCACGACAACGACTACGCCCCGGGCAAGGGCATCCATGAGATGGGGACTGCGCGTATGGGACGTGACCGGAAGAGCTCGGTGTTGAACGCGCACAACCAGGTGTGGGATGCGCCCAATGTGTACGTCACCGACGGTGCCTGCATGACCTCCAGCGCCTGCGTGAATCCGTCGCTGACCTACATGGCGCTGACCGCGCGCGCGGCCGACCACGCGGTACGCGAACTGAAAGCGGGGAACCTGTGATGGATCGCCGCGAACTGCTGAAGATGATCGTCGCCGCCACCGGTGCGGCGATGGTTGGCCTGCCAGCGCTGGTGCATGGTAAAGCACCAGCGGCCGGGATGATGGCCGCGTTCTCCGATGCCGAAATCGGCACGCTGGACGAGATTGCCGAAACCATCCTGCCGCGGACCCGGACACCCGGGGCGAAGGACGCGGGCGCCGGTGCGTTCATGGCGACGTTCGTCAGCGACTGCTACACCGCCAGGCAGCAGGCGGTGTTCCGCGCCGGGCTGGCGGACATCGACAAGCGCGCCGGTGGCCGCTTCGTGTCGCTCACGCCGGAGGCGCGCACCGGGTTGCTGCGTACACTGGATGCCGAAGCCAAGGCGCGCAATGCAGACGTGACCGAGACCGGAACGCCCGAAGAGGGCGAAGCCATGCCGCATTACTTCACGATGATCAAGCAGCTGGCCATCTTCGGCTTCTTCACCTCCAAGGTCGGTGCGACCGGGGTGCTGCAGTACGTCGCCGTGCCGGGGCGCTACGACGGTGACCTCGCCTATGTCCCCGGCACACCTGCCTGGGGGACCAGCTGATGGACACCAACCTGATGATCCGCCCTGCGTTGATCACCGCCGGCCTGCTGGCCGCTGCATCTGCGTTCGCACAGGATAATGCCGACGCTGTGCGTGACCCGAAGAAGACCGAAGTGTGGAGTCCTGTGCCCGCGACCGTGGCAACGCCACCTGGCAAGGCACCGTCCGATGCGATCGTGCTGTTCGATGGCAAGGATGTCTCCGCGTGGGAGGCGGAGCAGGGTGGCAGCGTGCCCTGGGAGGTGGCCGATGGCGCCATGACTGTCGTTCCGGGCAGCAAGGGCATCCGCACCCGGCAACGCTTCTGCGATGTCCAGCTGCATGTCGAGTGGCGAACGCCCACCGAAACGAAGGGCTTCGACGGCCAGAACCGGGGCAACAGCGGGATCTTCCTGCAGGAACTGTATGAACTCCAGGTGCTCGACAGTTACCACAACCCGACCTATGCCAATGGCCAGGCGGGTTCCATCTACAAGCAGGCCATGCCACGGGTGAACGCCTCGCGCGCACCGGGCCAGTGGCAGGTCTACGACATCATCTGGAAGGCCCCGCGCTTCTCGCCGGGCGGCGGCCTGACGTCGCCCGCACGGATCACCGTGCTGCACAACGGCGTGCTGGTACAGGACGACACCGTGCTGGCGGGCAGGACCGAATACATCGGTGCGCCTTCGTACGCACCGCATGGGTGCGCGCCGCTGTATCTGCAGGAACATGACTCCAAGGTCAGCTACCGCAACATCTGGGTGCGCGAGCTGTAGCGCCCACCCGCTACTTCGCCAGGTAGCTGGCGATGTCATCGATCTCCTGCTGTGACAGCTGCGGGAAGGGGGGCATCAGACCGCCGCCCTTCCTGATCCTGTCCTTGACCTGGGCGGGCTGCAGCCGCTTGCCGACATCGGTGAGCGCCGGGAACGTCGGCGGTACACCGGTGCGTTCAGCACCGTGGCAGGCGGTGCAGTGCTGGGCGTAGAGTTTCGCACCGGCGGCCGGGTCGTCCTTGGCCCACGCTGCCGTCGCAACGTTCATGCCGCCCAGGGCCACGGCCACTGCCAGGATCATTTTCATGTGGGGCTCCTTGATGCGTCAGCGGTGGGCACGGGTGGGCAGGTTGGTGGTCAGGTGTTCACGCAGGTAGTCCGCGCCGGCCTGGATGACCTTGGCCGGGTCGCGTGGCTGGTCGTGTTCGACGATGTACCACTGCACGCCAGCGGTGGCGGCGGCCGGCAGGATCGCGTCCCAGTCCAGCACGCCCTGGCCGACCGCAGCGAATCCACCTTCGTCTTCGGCCTGGCCCTTGGGCGCATTGTCCTTGGCGTGTACCGCAAATATGTGGCCGCGGAACTTGCCAAGCATCACGGCCGGGTCCAGGCCCGCGCGCGCGACCCAGGCCAGGTCCAGTTCGGTCTGCAGCTCGGGGCCGGCGGCGTCGAACAGCAGCTCCAGTCCGGTCCTGCCATTGAAGTCGACCAGCTCGAAGTCGTGGTTGTGATAGGCCAGCTGCATCCCCTTGCCGCGCACCTGCCTGGCAATCCGGCCCAGCTCCCGGCCCAATGCGGTCCAGCCGGCGGCATCGCGCGGACGGTCCTTCTGGTCCAGATAGGGCACCACCAGCGTGCTGTTGCCAATCGAGCGGTTGAAGGCCACCACGGCATCCAGGTTGTCGCGCAGCTCGGCCAACTGAACGTGCGACGAAACCGCTTTGATCGAGTAACGGTCCAGCAACTGTTTCAGCTCCGCAGCGCTTGCATTCTGCGTACCGACGGTCTCCACCGCACGCACGCCCGCGTCGTGGACGATCTTCAGCTGTTGGTCAAGCGGGCCGGCGTTGCGCAGCGTGTACATCTGCACGGCGATGGGCTTCTGCGCACCGGCTGTGTTTCCTGCGAAGGCGGGCAGGACTGCGAGCAGCAGCAGGACGAGGGTTGCAGTTCTACGGACAGGGATGTTCATCAACAGATCCTCCCGGGATTCAACCGATGGTGGTCCAGGTGCGTGACCTGGCCGATGCAATGACACGATCGACGATCCGCGCCGAGCGCAGGCCGTCTTCGAAGGTGGGAAGACCCTGCGGCCGCTCGCCTTCAATGGCGCGATAAGTGTCGGCCACGAACGCTTCGAAGCACTGCCCGTAGCCCTGCGCGTGCCCCGCTGGCAGCGGCGACAACCGGCGTTGTTCGGCACTGCCGGCGCCCGGGCCGCGCACGAAGATTTCCTCGCGCTGCTCGGGCAGGCCGATCCACAGCCGCTCGGCATCCTCCTGGTTGAACGCCACGCTGGCGTTGGCGCCGTCGATCTCGAACCAGAGCCGGTTGTGGCGTCCGGCCGAGACCTGGCTGACCGTCAATGACGCCAGCGTGCCCGCGCCGGTCCTGAACATCGCTGTGGCCACGTCCTCGCTCTCGACCGCTTGCTTTGCGCCGTCTGTCGCCGGCGTGCTGAAACTCTGGGAGGTGGTTGCGCTGCGCTCGGCGATCACTGTGGCAAACGCCGCGTTCACTTCGGCGAAGCACTCACCGCTGACCCATTCAACCAGGTCGCACCAGTGCGACCCGATGTCAGCGAACACGCGCGATGTACCACCCAGTGCCGGGTCAACCCGCCAGTTGTTGCTGGCCGGGTCCAGCAGCCAGTCCTGCAGGTAGCTGCCATGGATCAGGTGCAGTGGCCCCAGATCGCCCTGCGTGATGCGTGCACGTACCTCGCGGACCACCGGGTGGTAGCGGTAGACGAAGGGGACGGTGGCGACCAGTCCGGTCGAGGCGGCCAGCGCCGCCAGCGCCTGCGCATCGTCCAGCGTCGTCGCCAACGGTTTCTCGCAGATCACGTGCTTGCCGGCGTCCAGTGCGGCCTGCGCCATCGCGCGGTGCAGGTGGTTGGGCGTGCAGATGTGCACGACCTGTACCTGGGGATCAGCGACGAGGTCCTCGATATCGCGATAGGCGCGCGGGACATTCCACGCGTGCGCCACCTCGCGCGCGCGCTGCGGCGACGAGGCGGCCACGCCGCGCACCTCGGCGCCAGCCAGCAGTGCCGCGCGGCGATGCACCGCGCCGATCATGCCGGTACCAACGATGGCGATTCCAAGCGGGGGCATCGGCCGGTCTCCTCAGGGTGTGGACGACGCGGCCGCCGCTACCGGGCGGTCGCGGAACAGCAGCAGGAAGGCGATCAGCACCACCAGTGCGACGCCGGCCGGGAACAACCAGATCTGCTGCCAGTCCGGGCCCGCTGCAGTGGTGAAGTGCTCCACCACCGCGCCGGACAGGGAGGTGCCGATCAGCATGCCCACGCCATAGGTGGCCAGGGTGATGAAGCCCTGCGCGCTGCTGCGCGCGGCGGGGCCGGCGTGGGCATCAGTGTAGATCTGGCCGGTGACGAAGAAGAAGTCGTAGCAGATGCCATGCAGTACGATGCCGATCACAAGCAGGGAGAAGCCACTGCCCGCATCGCCGAAGGCGAACAGCGCGTAGCGCACGACCCAGGCCGCCATGCCGACCGCCAGCATGGTCTTCACCCCCAGCCGCACGAACAGGAACGGCATGGCCAGCATCAGCAGCACTTCGGAGACCTGGCCCAGCGACTGCAATCCGGCGGCGCCGTGCACACCGAGGTCGTTGAGATACGGATTGGTGAAGTTGTAGTAGAACGACAGCGGGATGCAGATGGCGATGGAAGCCAGGAAGAACACCAGGTAGGCGCGCGACTTAAGCAACCGCAATGAATCCAGCCCCAGGATCTGTCCCAGCCCGGCATCGCGCTGCTGCGCCAGCGGCGGCGTGTGCGGCAGGGTGAACGCATACAGGCCCAGCACCAGCGATGCCAATGCGGCCATGCGGAAGGTCAGTTCAAGCCGGTGCGCCTGTTCCCAGCCCAGCCAGCCGATCAGCACCCCGGCGATGATCCAGCCGATGCTGCCGGCCACGCGTACCAGCGGGAACTGCTTCTCCGGCGATTGCATGTGCCGCATGGCGACGCTGTTGGCCAGTGCCAGCGTCGGCATGAACAGCAGCATGTAGCCCATCACGCAGGCGGAGAACATGCTGAAGCTGGTGGCGGTGGACGCCAGCCACATCAGCACCGCGCCGGCCAGGTGCAGTACCGCCAGGATGCGCTGCGCCGCGAAGTAGCGGTCTGCGATCAGGCCGACCAGGAACGGCGCCACGATGGCGCCGATGGACTGGCTGAGGAACGCCGTTGCCACCTGGCTTGCGCTGGCCTGCAGCGGGCCCTGTACCAGGTAGGTACCCAGGGTGACGAACCACGCCCCCCAGATGAAGAACTGCAGAAACATCATCGCGCCCAGGCGCGACATGGCGTGCGTCATGGCTTGCCCTCCCGGGGCAGTCGTGGCTCAGATTCCCAGCATGCGGCGCAGTGATCCAGCGCCCGTATCGCTCCCGGCAAAGTCGTCGAAGGCGCGTTCGGTCACATGGATGATGTGATCGCGGATGAAGGCGGCACCCTCGCGCGCGCCGTCCTCCGGGTGTTTCAGGCAGCACTCCCATTCCAGCACCGCCCAGCCGGGGAAGTCGTACTGGGCGAACTTCGAGAAGATCGCCTTGAAGTCGATCTGGCCGTCACCGGGTGAGCGGAACCGGCCCGGACGATCGATCCAGTCCTGGTAGCCGCCATACACGCCGCTGCGCGCGCTGGGGCGATACTCCGCGTCCTTGACGTGGAAGATGCCGATGCGGGCGTGGTAGCGGTCGATGAAGCCGAGGTAGTCCATCTGCTGTAGCAGCAGGTGGCTGGGGTCGTACAGGATCTTCGCGCGGGGATGATGGTCGACCTCATCGAGGAAGCGCTCGAAGGTCGCGCCGTCGTGCAGGTCCTCGCCGGGGTGGAGTTCGAAGCACAGGTCCACGCCGCAGGCGTCGAACACATCCAGGATCGGGCGCCAGCGACGGCCCAGTTCGGCGAAGGCTTCTTCCACCAGGCCCGGCGGGCGCTGCGGCCACGGATAGAAGTAGGGCCAGGCCAATGCACCGGAGAAGGTGGCGTGCGCGGTCAGCCCCAGGCGCTGGCTGGCCTGCGCGGCGAGCCGCAGCTGCTCCACGGCCCAGGCCTGGCGCGCGGGCGGGTTGCCGCGCACATCGGCGGGTGCGAATCCGTCGAACAGGCTGTCGTAGGCGGGATGGACCGCGACCAGCTGCCCCTGCAGGTGGGTCGACAGTTCGGTGATCTGCAGGCCGTGCCCGGCCAGCATGCCGGCAACATCGTCGCAGTACGCCTGGCTGCGTGCCGCCGCGGCCAGATCGAACAGGTGGGGCGCGGAGGTGGGAACTTGTACGCCAGAATAGCCCAGACCCGCGGCCCATCCGGCCAGCGTGTCCAGCCGATCAAAAGGAGCTGTGTCGCCGATGAACTGCGCCAGGAACAGCGCTGGACCCTTGAGCGTCTTCAACGTGATTCGCCCTCGATGCAATCGATTGCATTATCCTAGCAGGGGCGCACGCAGGACCTGTTGTGCACTGCACAGCGGACAGGAGAACTAACGCCATGGCCACCATCTACGACATCGCCAGGCACGTCGGCGTCTCCGCGGGCACGGTGTCACGGGCGCTTTCCCGGCCGGACAAGGTGCTGCCGGCCACCCGTGCGCGCATCGAGCAGGCCGCCGCCGCATTGGGCTATGTGCCCAACACGGTGGCCCGCACGCTCAAGACCCAGCGCAGCGGCAAGATCCTGGTCACCGTCCCGGACATCGCCAATCCGTTCTTCGCACAGATCCTGCAGGGTGCGGAGGAGGCCGCGCAGGCGGTCGGTTACGCGGTTCTGCTGGGCGATACCCAGCATCAACCCGATCGTGAGGAGCGCTACGCGCAGATGCTCCGGCGCAACGAGGCAGACGGCATGATCGTGCTGGGCCATCGCCTGCCACCGACCGCGCGCGAGATCGTCGAGCAGCGCGGCGCAGCTGCGCCGGTGGTCAATGGATGCGAGTTCGACCCCGCACTGGGCATCCCCAGCGTCCATATCGACAACGCGGCCGCCGCACGCGCGGTGATGGAGCACCTGTACGGCCTGGGGCACGAACGGATCGCCGTGGTCGGCGGGCCACCTGACAACCCCCTGCACCAGCAGCGGCTGGAAGGGGTCCGGGCCGCCGGCAAGGCGCGGGGTCGCCTGCGCCAGCTGAGCATCGTGCCCGGGGACTTTTCCGTTGAGTCCGGGCATGCGGCGGTGATGGCGCTGCTGGACGGCACGCCCGTGCCGACCGCGGTGTTCTGCTTCAGCGACCAGATGGCACTGGGGGCACTGGCGGCCTGTCGCGACCGGGGCATCCGCGTTCCGGAAGCGCTCTCCATCGTCGGCTTCGACGACCTGGCCTCGTCGCGTTACCTCACCCCGCCGCTGACGACCATCCAGCAGCCGATGCGTGAAATCGGCGAGCGCGCGGTCAACCTGCTGCTCGCCATCATTGAACAGGTCGATGTACCGCTTCAGCAGACGCTGGAGTTCAGCTTCATGCTGCGCGGTTCGACAGCGGCGCCTCGGCGGTAGCGGAGGCGAGGCAGGGCAGCCGGAGCGGGGCGGCCGGCCCGCGCGTCGTCCCGCGACCTTGATCCCGAATTGACGCAAAGCTGTCAGACTCATCGCAGGCAGCCCGGCAAGGGCCGTAGCAGCGGGTGCGATCGCGCAGGGGGGGGCAATGCCATTCTTTACCGATTCGGCGGAAGGCGCGGTCGAAGGCATTGGCGCGGCACGTCGCATCGGCTGGATGCGTTTCGTCGGCAATGGGCTGGGGGCGATCCCCATCGCTTCGATCATCCTCGAGCGCCACGATGGGCCGCTGGCATGGGCCCTGCTGCTGCTCAATGCGCTGGCGTGGCCTGCGCTGGCATTGATGCTGACCCAGCGCTCCGGCCAGCCCGCGCTCGTCCAGTTCCGCTGCATGGTGGCCGACTCCTTGTTCGGCGGTGGCTGGATCGCCTTCATGGCATTGAGCGTAGTGCCCAGTGCACTGTTTGCCGCACTGCTGGTGGCCGACAAGATCGCTGCCGGTGGCGTTCGCCTGGCGATGCGCGCCACGCTGGCCCTGCTGGTGGGCTTCGCGCTCACCTGGTGGGCGCTCGGCTTCCCTTACCAGCCGGTCACCTCGCAGCGCACGATCATGCTGAGTGTCCCGTTCCTGTTCGTGTATGGCATCGGCCTGAGCATTCTCAGCTGGCAGCTGGCGCGCCGGGTCAAATCGCAGAACCGCCAGCTGCAGCGTCTCAGCCGGATGGACCCGCTGGTCGAGCTGGCCAACCGCGGCTTCCTGATCCTGCGTGCGCAGCAGGCGCTGGACCGGGCACAGGGCCAGGGCGGCTTTGCCTGCCTGCTGATGCTCGATGTGGACGACTTCAAGCGCATCAATGACTCGCACGGCCACCGCGCCGGTGACGAGGTGCTGCGGCATATCGCGGCGACATTGCGCACCGTTGCCCGCCCAGGTGATACGCCCGCGCGGCTGGGGGGCGATGAGTTCGTCGTGCTGCTGCGCGACTGCGCGCCCGTCGACGCGATGCAGGTGGCCGAGCGGGTGCGCCTGCACCTGCTCGAGGCCGCGCGGCAGGCCACGCCGGGGGTGGAATTCAGCGTCAGTATCGGCATTGCGGCCACGCCGCGTGGCGGCAGTGTCGAGGACTGGTTGGCACTGGCCGACCGCGCGCTGTACCACGCCAAGCGCCAGGGCAAGAACACCGCCAGCTACGGCGAGTGAGCGCGCGTGGGGACGGCACGGCTGCCGCCGAACGCGGATGAAATGCCCATTCATCCTGCACGCGGAATCAGCACGCCAATCCTCTACCATGGGCCACCCCGCCCGGACGCGCTCCCATGCAAGACGCTCTCGTTGCCCAGCCCAAGCCCCCCATCCCAAGGATCGCGGCATGGCTGATGATGCTGCTGGGCATGTGGCTGGCGCTGAAACTGGGCCTGGTGGTCACCCTGCTGTCCGGCCTGCTGGTGTTCCAGCTGACCCACCTGCTGGCCTCCACCGTGGAAGGCAGGCTGCCGCCGGGACGCGCACGGGCGATCGCAGTGATCGTGCTGTCGGCGATCATCATCAGCGCGCTGGTGCTGGCGGGGATCGGCGTGGCCTCGTTCTTCCGCAACGAGACCGGTGGCCCGGACGCTTTGCTGGCGCGCCTGATGGAGATCCTCAACACCTCGCGGCACCAGGTGCCGGCGCTGCTGCAACCCTACATTCCCGAAGACATGCCAGCGCTGCGCGCGGCGCTGAACGACTGGGCCGCCGAGCATCAGCGCCAGCTGGGCGTGGCCGGTACCTCGGTGGTCCAGGTGGGTGTGCGCGTACTGATCGGCATGGTGCTGGGTGCGATGATCGCACTGTATGACGAACTGCCGCTGCCGAAGATGGGTCCGCTGGCGCAGGAGCTGGTCGGGCGCACCAGCCGCCTGGCCACCGCGTTCCGTCAGGTGGTGTTCGCGCAGGTGAAGATCTCGCTGCTCAACACCGTGTTCACCGCGATCTTCCTGCTGGGCGTGCTGCCGTTGTTCGGCGTGCACCTGCCGCTGTCCAAGACCCTGGTGCTGATCACCTTCCTGGCCGGCCTGCTGCCGGTGGTGGGCAACATCATCTCCAACACGATCATCACCATCGTCGCACTGTCGGTCTCGTTCTATGTGGCGGTGGCGGCGCTGCTGTACCTGATCGTGATCCACAAGCTGGAGTACTTCCTCAACGCGCGCATTGTGGGTGGCGAAATCCAGGCGCGGGCCTGGGAGCTGCTGCTGGCCATGCTGGTGATGGAGGCGGCCTTCGGCCTGCCGGGCCTGGTCGCCGCGCCGGTGTTCTATGCCTACGTGAAGCGCGAACTGGTCGACCAGCGCTGGATCTGACGCGGCGGGGCATGACGTATTTGTCCCGATTCGAGCGTCCGCGCGGCCTTGTCGGTGCGTTCGCGGCGCGCACGGTGTACCCACGGCCACGGTTGGCCCGTCAGCGGCTTGGCGCCTGTGCAGGCGGCCGCTACAGTGTTCCGCACGACAGGGGAAATGTGCATGGCCCGCAAGGCGTCGCCCATCGGATTGCGGACCTGGGTCTGGATCCTGGCCGGGTTGTTCGTAGTCTGTACGCTGCCGCTGATGGCCATCGCACTGGTGCAGGGCACGCTGCGCTTCACCGCCGCCGAGGACAACCTGGTCAGCCTGCGCCGGCTGCAGCAGACCTTCGACCTGGCCAACCGGGTGTCGGCCGAGCGCGGCCCCGCCAACAGCCTGCTGGGAGCCAATACGGCCGATGCGGCCGAACAGGCCCGGCTGGCCGCGCAGCTGGCGGTTGCGCGCAAGCGGGTCGACACCGCCCTGCTGCAACTGGACACCGTGTTCAAGGCCGATCCCGGCGTGGTCGGCGAACATGGGCTGTTGGCCGACGTGCAACGTCGCCTGCAGTCGGCGCGGGCCGCAGTGGACCAGGTGGCGGCACAGCCGCACGACGCGCGCCGGGTGGAAGACGTGGAGCGCGCGATCAGCAGCATGTTCGCCGTGGTCGATCGCCTGCACGTGTTGACCTCGACGCAGATCGGCGTGCTGGTCAGTGCCGACCGCGAAGCGGCGATCCCGGCAATGCAGGGCCAGGTGCTGATCGACCTGCGCGAGCATGGCGGCCGCCTGGCCTCGAACGTGATGGCGCCGGTGGCGGTACCGGGGGCCTGGCGTGACGAACAGGTGCGGGCGGCATTGCAGACCGAAGGCCGCCTGCTGGAGCTGTGGCGGCTGGCAGGCAGCCATGAAGCCGTGTTCCGCAGCGATCCGACGCTGTCCTGGCATTGGGACATGGCACGCCGCCAGTTCTTCGGCGAATCGCTGCCGATGATCGAACAGCTGATCGAAGATGGCCGGCGGGGCGTGCCGCCGCCGTGGACCGCCGCCGAGTTCACCACGCGCTACGTGCCGACTCTGCGGTCGCTGGAAGCGCTGCGTGATGGTTACCTGAGCGTGTCCATCGCCCGTTTCGAGCGCACCCGCAACCGCGAAGCGACGCGCCTGGTGGTGCTGGTGGCGACGGTGCTGGGCACGCTGGTGGTGCTGGGCGTGGCGCTGCGCATCGCCCATCTGCAGATCCTGCGGCCGCTGCTGCAGGCGCAGAAGCAGGTCATCCAGATCGCCTCGGAAGCCCCCGGCCCGGAGCAGCATGTGACCCACCCGCTGGCCGAGATGCAGCGCCTGTTCGATGCCATCGAAGTGCTGCGCGAGAAGTCGCGCGAGCGCTCGGCATTGACCAGCGAGCTGCGCCAGCTGGCCGGCACCGATGAGCTGACGGGGCTGTTGAACCGGCGCGCGCTGGACGAGTTGGTGCAGCAGCGTCATGCCGACGGCGGCAACAGTGCGGTGGTGATCCTGCTGGACGTGGACCGCTTCAAGGCGATCAACGACGGCCACGGGCATGATGCCGGTGACGAGGTGCTGGTGCAGGTGGCACAGCTGCTGCGGCGCCACCTGCGCCGCAGCGACCGCATTGCCCGCTACGGTGGCGAGGAATTCCTGGTGCTGCTGGCCGACGGCGACCTGGCCGGTGGCCGCCAGTTGGCTGAGTCGCTGCGCGTTGCGCTGCAGCGGCTGGACATCGCCCTGGTCGGTGGCAAGGTGCTGCGGGTCACTGCAAGCTTCGGCGTAGCCGAGGGGGGCACCGATGCGCTGGGCTGGCGCACCCTGCTGCGTGCCGCCGACGCGGCCATGTACCAGGCCAAGGCGCAGGGCCGCGACTGCGTGCGGGTGTCCGGCGGCGGCCGCAACGCACGTTGAGGACACGCATCAGCCGATCCGCGCATGCACGCGGCGCAGCGTGCGCGCGATCATCCGTCGCGCGATGGGACGCGGCACCGAGAACCCGCGCCAGCGCAGCGCACCCACCCGGAAGGTGGCGCTGGCGGTGGCCAGTACCTTGCCGTCCGGGTCGGTCAGCCAGCCACGGGTGAAGGCGATGCTGTCCTTGCTGTGCTCGACTTCGCCCCAGCCGATGATCCGCCCCGGCCGCGCCGGGTTGACGAAACTGGTCTTGGATTCCACCGTGACCGCGATGCGGTTGGCTGGCAGGGTGGCGTAGATCGCCGGCCCCATGCAGTCGTCCAGCATCGCTGACAGGAATCCGCCCTGCACGTTGCCCATCGGGTTGGTGAGCAGCGTCCCGGCGTCGAACTCGACCTGGATGCGGCGCAGTGCATCGTCATAGCCGACGAAGCGCCAGCCGAGCAGGGTACCGGCCTGGGAACGTGGAAGATCACCGTTGACCACGCTGTAGAAGATCGATTCGGGATTCATCGTGGAGCCTCGTGGGGGGAGGGGAGAGAAAGGGAACTCACCGCGGAAGCGACAACAGGGCCAGTACGAATCCAATGACGGACAGCAGCACCACTGCGGCGCCAGCGGGCACCGGTGTACGTGCACCGGTGCGTCTCCGCACACCCGAAGCGACCAGGACCGGCGGCAGCGTGGCGACCAGGCAGAACAGTTGGAACGCCAGCAGCTGCGGCAGTGCGAAGTGACCCCCGAAGAAGATCAGGCAGGCCAGCATCACGCCGGCACCGGCCAGTGCGATCCACCCGGCGCCGACCACGCGGATGAGTGCCATCAGCAGCACCTGCATGCGCGGTTCGATCTCCGCCCACGGCACACCCACCGCCTGCGCGTGGTAGGGCATGAAGTCGGAACGTTTCAGATAGGCCGCAGCAAACAGCGAGACAATGAAGAACGCCAGCAGGTAGCAGCCGAACGCGAGCCAGGCGAACAGATCCATGTGGAGGCCATGCGGTTGCGAAGGAGTCGCCGCGCGCATGCCGGCTGCCATGCCGGTCGTGCCACGGGGTTGCGCGATTCTCCGGCAGCCCCCTGTTAGCCGGTTGTGGTGCTTCGCAGGGGCGTTCCTCCATCTGCTTTTAACGTGGGTATGGTGGTGTGGAGTGCGTCACGCACGGACCATGCGCCGTATCTCGTTTCCCGTGAAGAGGCCGCAAGTGCTCATCCACTTTCCGGTCACCGCTCTGCGCAGACGCTGGGCGTCCCTCCGATCAAGGACCGCGCCGTGACCCAGCTCACCCTCCCAGAACTTGCCAAGAAAATGGCCGGCATCGATTTCACGATGCTGCAGACCCACGCCGGTGGAGAAATTGCCGGTCGCCCCATGAGCAACAACGGTGACGTGGACTATGACGGTGACAGCTGGTTCTTCACCATGGAAGACACCGACATGGTGCGCGAGATCGAGGCTGACCCTGCCGTCGCACTGGGTTTCTCCGGCAGCAAGTCGCTGCTGGGCAAGCCGCCGCTGTTCGTGCACGTGCAGGGAAGGGCAGCGCTGGTGCGCGATCGGGCCACGATGCGCGAGCACTGGGTGAAGGACCTGGAGCGGTGGTTCGAACAGGGAGTGGATACACCAGGACTGGTGCTGATCCATGTGCGCGCCAGCCGCATCCACTACTGGGATGGCGAGGACGAGGGCGAAATCACAGCCTGATCCCGGTGCGGGGAGGCCGGCGGCAACGCGGCCGTTGCACGCCACGCCCGGGCTTTGCCATCCTCCCCGCTGCGTTCCGTACCGTGGAGTTCCAATGCGCCCTGCCTCCTGGCTGATCCTGGCCCTGCTGCCTGCCCTGGCGGCGGCGCAGCCTGCGCGTGCACCCAGGGCCAGCGCACAAGCGCAGGACCCTTTCAGTGAGTTGTTCGATACCGCCTGCATGCAGCACATCGGCGCGCCAGCGCGGTTGCAGTCGTTGATGGAATCCAACGGGCTGTCACCGCTGCAGCCTGCCGAGGCGGCAACGTTGCTGCAGGGGCAGTCGGGCGTGGCCTGGATGGTGCCGCTGGCCAGCGGCCGCTATGCAGTCAGCTGGGCTGACGATGGCACGTGCACGGTCTACGCCGAAAAGGCCGACGCGGCGGTCGTGCAGAAGGGCTTCGCCCGGTTGGTGCAGGCGGCGCCGACGCCGTTGCAGGCGCGCTCGCTGCCAGGCCGTGGGCCGTTGTCGGCGGACCAGGTGGCGATCCAGTACGGCTGGGCCACGCCCGGGCAGGCCAAGCTGCAGGTGCGTTTCCGGCTGGTCACGCGGCAGGCGGCCGAGGCCGGCGTGCAGGCGATGGCCTCGGTGACGCCGGGCGAAGCGATGCTGGAGCAGGCTGCACCCAGCCAATAACGCTGGCCCCGCGCCGCGCAGGCTGCCCATGCCCGCGATTCAGCCTTTCATGCAGGTTGTGATATATCGTTTATCGATAAATACATCCCGGGGCGGCGGGGCCGCCCCAATGCCGGAGGCCGCTTGACCGCTCGTCCCGCCCGCGCCAGACCCGCGCGAGGCTTGTTCACCCTGGCCCAGGCCGCCGTCCAGGCCGTCCGGGCGATGTGCTGGCTGGGCATCCTGGCCGCACTGCTGGCCGTGCCGTTGGTCGCGCACGACCGTCGCTGGCTGCTCGACAGCGTCCACGATGCCGCTGCCGCTGCTGCGCACGGCAACGCCCTGTTCCTGCACTTCTGCCTGGGGCTGGCTGTGATCGTCGCGCTGCTGGTGCTGTGCCTGCTGTTCCTGCGCCATCTGCTGCGGCTGCTGAAATCGGCGGCGCGCGAAAGGCCGTTCACCCACGCCAATGCGCAGCGCCTGCGACGCATGGCGTGGCTGATGCTGGCGATGGAGCTGCTGTCGATCCTGATCGGCGCCTACGCGGCCTGGATGGGCCCGGACTTCAGCTGGATGGAGGTGGGCGGCGGCATGTCGATCACCGGGCTGGTGGCGGTGCTGATGCTGTTCGTGCTGGCACGCGTCTTCGCCGTGGGCGCGGCGATGCGCGATGACCTCGACGGTGTCATCTGATGGCAATCGTCATCACCCTGGACCGCGTGCTGCAGGAACGGGGCATGACCCTGTCCGAGCTGGCCGGTCGCATCGACATCACCCTGGCGAACCTGTCGATCCTGAAGACCGGCAAGGCGCGCGCCATCCGCTTTTCCACGCTGGATGCGATCTGCCGGGAGCTGCAATGCACGCCTGGCGACCTGCTCGGGTACGACCCGGCGCGGGCGCAGGACGCAGACTGAGTGTTTGTTCTTCTCCCTTACCCACTGACGAAACGGACCTGAAATGGAATGGTTGACTGACCCCTCGATTTGGATGGGCCTTGCAACCCTGGTCGTGCTTGAGATCGTGCTCGGCATCGACAACCTGGTGTTCATCGCGATCCTTGCCGACAAGCTTCCGCCACACCAGCGCGACCGCGCGCGGGTGATCGGCCTGGCACTGGCCCTGCTGATGCGGCTGGTGCTGCTGGCGGCGCTGGCCTGGATCATGAAACTGACCGCGCCGCTGCTTACGCTGTTCGAGCACAGCTTCTCCGGGCGTGACCTGATCCTGCTGGGCGGTGGCCTGTTCCTGCTGTTCAAGGGCACCATGGAGCTGCACGAACGGCTGGAAGGCCGCGCGCATCACGAAGACGGCAAGAAGGTCTACGCCAGCTTCGCAATGGTGGTGGCGCAGATCGTGGTGCTCGATGCGGTGTTCTCGCTGGACTCGGTGATCACCGCGGTCGGCATGGTCGACAACCTGGGCGTGATGTATGCCGCCGTCACCATCGCGATGGCGCTGATGCTGCTGGCGAGCAAGCCGTTGACCCGCTTCGTCAACAAGCATCCCACCGTGGTGGTGCTGTGCCTGGGCTTCCTGCTGATGATCGGTTTCAGCCTGGTGGCCGAGGGCCTGGGCTACAAGATCCCGAAGGGCTACCTGTACGCGGCGATCGCCTTCTCGATCCTGGTCGAGGCGTTCAATCAGTGGGTGCGTTTCAATCGTGAGCGCAACGAGCGCCGCCAGCCGTTCCGCCAGCGCACCGCTGATGCGGTGCTGCGCATGCTCGGGGCGCGCCCGGCCAACGGCCATGCCGATGACGGCGTGGACGAGCCGGTAGATGCCGAAGAGCGCCTGCAGCCGGCCGAGCACGAGATGATCCGCAGCGTGCTGGGCCTGGCTGACCGTCCGGTGTCGAGCGTAATGACCGTGCGCGCGGATGTGCAGTGGATCGACCTGGCGCGGGGCCAGGAGGATGTGGTGGCCCGCCTGGTGGCCTCGCCACACACCCGGCTGCTGGTGGGCGATGGTGACCTGGACAGCCTGCGTGGCGTGGTGCAGAGCCGCGACCTGCTGGCTGACCTGCTGCAGGGCAGGCCGCTGCAGCTGGAAGGCAACCTGCGCGAGCCGCAGTACGTGCTGTCCAGCGCCAGTGCGCTGCAGGCGCTGGAACTGATCCGCCAGCATCCGGTACCGCTGGCGGTGGCGGTGGATGAGTACGGCAGCGTGGAGGGCCTGGTGACCGCCAACGATCTGCTGGCGGCGATTGCCGGCGATCTGGTCGATACCCAGGACGAGCGCTATGGCGTGGTCGCACAGGGCGAGGACCAGTGGGAGGCCGACGGTGCGCTGACCCTGGACGACCTGCAGCGGCTGACCGGCGTATCGCTGCCACGCAGTGCCGACTACATGACCATCTCCGGGCTGGTGCTGGAGCAGCTGGGCCGGCTGCCGGACATTGGCGATGCAGTGGAGGTGGCGGGTGTGCGCATCACCGTGCTGGCGATGGAAAAACGCCGTATCGCCCGCCTGCGGGTGGAACACCTCGACCAGCCGTTGTAGAGCCGAGCCCATGCTGGGCTTCGGGGATGCAGCCGAGCATGGCTCGGCTCTACACAACATGGCCCGCAGCCGTCACCATGGCGGGCCCGCTTTTTGTCATGGATGGTTGCAGTGCTGAGTACGATCGGTTTGTTGATGGGCCTGTATGTGGCCTGGCGCCTGTTCTGGCCGCTGCGCATGCCCATCGGGTTGAAGGTCGTGCTGTCGCTGCTGATGGTGGCTGTGGCCGTGCAGCTGCGCATCGTGGCGACCTTTTGGGGCACGATGGCGTCGCCGGAAATTCCGAAACTGGCCATCGCCACGCTGGCCACCGGCTCCACGGCGGTGCTGCTGCTGGCATTGGTGATGCTGGTACTGGACGCCGGCCTGCTGGTTTCGCGCCTGCTGCGTTGGCCGCGCATGGTATCGGCCCTGCGTGCACCGCAGCTGCGGCCGGCGGCCGGCGTGCTGGCCCTGCTGGTCAGCGGTTATGGTGTCAGCCAGGGCATGGCAGTGCCCCAGCCGCGGCAGATCGAGGTGAGCATTGCCGGGCTGCCAGCGGCGTTCGACGGCTATCGCGTGCTGCAGCTGACCGACATCCATGCCAGCCGCCTGCTGACAGGTGACTGGGTGCGCAGGGTGGTGGACCAGGGCAACGCGCTGAAGCCGGACCTGATCGTGATCACCGGTGATCTGATCGACGGCAGCGTCGAGGCCCGTCGCGACGACGCGCGACCCCTGGCCGATCTGCGGGCGCCGGACGGTGTCGTTGCCATTACCGGCAACCACGAGTACTACGCGCAGTACCAGGAGTGGATGCAGGCGTTCCGCGCGCTGCACATGCAGGTGCTGGAGAACAGTCATCTGCAGGTACGACGCGGCGATGCGGCGCTCACCATCGCCGGTGTCACCGACCCGGTGGCGGCACGCTACGGCCTGCCGCTGCCGGATCTCCAGGCTGCACTGGAGGGTGCCGATCCGTCCGCGCCGGTGATCCTGCTCGATCATCGCCCGCGCAATGCACGCGAGGCGGCGGCGCGTGGGGTGAAGCTGCAGCTGTCCGGGCATACTCACGGTGGGCAGATCATCGGCATGGACCAGCTGGTGAAGCGAGCCAATGGCGGTTTTGTCTCCGGCCGCTATGACGTGGATGGGATGACGCTGTACGTGGGCAACGGTGCGGGCCTCTGGGCCGGTTTCCCGGCGCGCATCGGCGTGCCGTCGGAGATCACCCTGGTGACATTGCGCCGCGCGCCGTGACCTGAAGTGGGGAGGTCCCTTTGCGCAGTGAGTTCGCTGCCTATCGCGCTGGGATCCCTCTGTAGAGCCGAGCCCATGCTCGGCTGAACCAGAGAGGCAGCCGAGCATGGGCTCGGCTCTACAAGTAACCGCCACCTCAAGAACTCCGCAGCGGCGGCCGCGCATGCGCATTGCGCCGCAGTGACTGCGCCCGCTTGGCTATCCAGCGCACCACGAAGGCGGTGAACAGCAGTGCCGATGGCACCGCATACCAGAAGTTGCCTGGCACGCGCTTGAAGTACGAGTAGGTGAACACCGCCGCGATGATCCACATGCCGGTCAGGTGCAGGCGACGCCAAGCGGTGGGGCCCATGCGGCGGGCGATCCCCCGATGCGAGGTGATGGCCAGCGCCAGGATGGCGATGTAGCCCACCGTGCCCGGGAGGTTGGCCAGCGCGGATCGTGCTGGCCAGAACGCCGGGTTGAGGATGCCGAAACTGGTGATGGCGATGGCATGCAGCAGGTGCGAAAACGCGAAGGACAAACCGACGGTGCGCCGTTCGCGCAGCAGGAACCGGGTGAATGGGCCGGGCAGAAGACTGGCGAACGACGATGCGGTGAACGCCGCCAGGAACAGCAGGAACGATGTACGTGCAGTGACCCGTATCGCCGCACGGCTGCCTTCGGCTGCATCGGGATACAGGGCGAAGGCCGCCAGCGCGAATGCGATCAGGACCACGGCCATGGCCACAAACAGGCGCCAGCCGTGCAGGAAGGAAGTGTTGTAAGCAGGCATGGTGAGACCTCGAAGCAGGAATGGGGAGCACCGGCCGCTGGCCGGGCGATGAGTGGGTAGCGCCGGCCGCTGGCCGGCACCCTCAACAGTCGTTCGGCACAACCAGCACGCTCGCCGCACACAGCTCGCCCAGTACCGGCGCGCAGGCCGCGCGCAATGCGTCCGTTGCCACGCCATGTGCCTCGGACAGCGCCCGGAGTGCTGCTTCCACAGCTGCGCCGTCGTCACCAAAGATCGATAGCAGCGCGTAGGCCAGCGGCGACAGTTGCTCGACCTGCAGGCTGAAATCGGCGAGGCGCCGGATCAGCAGCAGCGTGGGCGCAGCGCTCGGCACCGGTTCCAGCCCCTCGTCCTCGTGCACCGGCGACTTGTAGCCCAGCACCCGCACCAGCGGCGAAACCGCCAGCACATCGCTGCCCTCGGGAACGCTGTGCAGCGACTGCCCGGCGTCACGCGCTTCAATGTGCAGCGACTGCAGCGTGCTCTCGTAGTGCGCCAGTTCCGCTGCCCAGGCCGGGAGTGCCAGCGTGTCCTGCACTGCCAGCCAGGCCGTGAATTCGCCGGCGATCTGTGGGAACAACGGGGTCTGGCAGGCGTGGTGGGCGTAGTAGTGCTCCACTGTGTCGCGCCAGTGTGGCGTGCCCAACTGCTGTTGCAGGCGCGGCAGGCTGCCGGCCAGCAGGGCGTCCAGGCTGTCGATGCACAGGCGGCGGTATACCGCCAGCCTGCCCGCCTCGACGCCCTCGGGTGCGGCCATTGCTGGGTCGCGCACATGATCTGCCCAGCGCCGTTGCAGGGTAGCCAGCGACTCAGCCATGGGCCACCTCGGGTGAACGTGCCTCGACCTGCGCCTGGCGGATCCGCGCAACCTCGGTCAGCAACTCCGCCAGCGGCGGAAAGTTGAAGTCGCGTTCGAGCAGCGTGGGGCGCACGCCGACCCGCGCATAGGCCTCGCGCAACAGCGCCCAGACCACGCCTTTCACCGGGGCACCGTGGGTATCGATCTTGAAGCCATCACCTTCATCGAAATGGCCGGCCACATGCAGCGAGGCAACGCGGTGGGACGGCACGCGGGCCAGGAATTCGAAAGCGTCGTAATCGTTGTTGCAGGCGTTGACGAAGACGTTGTCGACGTCCAGCAGCAGGTCGCAGTCGGCTTCGGCGAGCACGGCGTTGATGAAGTCGATCTCGCTCATGTCCGCGCCGGCAACGGCGTAGTAGGAGATGTTCTCCACGGCGATGCGCCGGCCCAGCATGTCCTGCACCTGGGCGATGCGACCGGCGACATGCTGTACGGCTTCGGCGGTGAACGGCAGCGGCAGCAGGTCGTAGACATGTCCGCCGGCGGCGCAGTAGCTCAGGTGTTCGCTGTACAACTGCACCTGGTGCAGGTCGAGGAAGGCACGGGTCTGTGCCAGCAGGGTGCGGTCCAGCGGATCAGGACCTCCCAGCGACAGCGACAGGCCGTGGCAGGTCAGGGGGGGGCGCTCGCTGAGCTGGCGCAGCGCGGCGCCGTGTGCACCGCCGACGCCGATCCAGTTGTCAGGGGACACTTCGAGGAAGTCGATGGCACCGGCCGGCATTGCCAGCAGTTCGTCGATCAGGCCACGGCGCAGGCCAAGACCGGCGGCATTGGAGGGCAGGGGCAGGGACATGGCGGATGCTCCAGAGAGAGGGCGCCGCCTTGAAGGCGGCGCCGGTTGGACGTCGATCAATCGGCAACGCGGGAGAACAGACCCTTCGGCATCGGCTTGCCGTTGGCGGTGTAGACGCTGCGCAGGTAGTCGTGCGCTTCCTGCTCGCTGATGTAACCGTCGTGGTCGGTGTCGATGCGGTCGAACTCGGCGGCACGCTTGGCGGCCACCGCGTTGAACTCGGCGCGCGAGACCTTGCCGTCGTGGTCACGGTCGGTACGGGCAAACGAGGCGTCGCCGCACTTGCCTTCACCACACTGGCCCTCGGCCACCTTGGCCTTGCCGGCGGGCTTGCCGGTGGTGGCCTTGCTGGCCCCGCACTTGCCTTCGCCGCACTTGCCTTCGGCGGCGGCGCCCATGGCGACGGCGCTGATCGCCAGCGGTTGGATCGCGGCGGCCTGGCCGGCCAGCAGCAGGCCACCGGCCAGGGCGATGCCGATGGCACCAATGCGCGGCAGGCGGGAGGAGGGGGTGTTCCTGGTCGAGACGGACATGGTGGTGACTCCTTGGGGATGGCACGCCAGGCGTGCGGGATGGACGCCGCCTGAAGGCGACGGAAACGAAAGGAAGAAGCTCGGGAAGGGGCGAAGCAGGTCAGGCGGTGCGACGACGGCGCAGCGCGTAGCCCAGCAGCAGCACGCCACCGAGCAGGGCGCCGCCGAAGCCGACGCCGGGCAACAGCGCGGCAACCGGCAGCAACAGGGCGATCAGGCTGACGCCCCAGCCCAGGCCGTCATTGCCGACGGGGGCATGCTGTGGGCCGGCCAGCAGCCGGTCCACGCTGAGCGCGCCACCGCCGTTGAGGATCAATGGCAGCAGCATGGCCAGGAACAGCAGCGGCAGCTTGAAGTTGCCGTAGCCCTGGTCGGTGATCGCGTAGCCCTGCCAGAGTTCACTCAGGCCGTTCCACTGGTCGGGCCAGTGCACGGCGGCGATGGCGACCACCGTCAACACCCAGAAGACGTGGGCCACCGAGCGCGTGGCCAGGCCGAGCAGCAGCATCACCGCACCCACCAGTTCCAGCCAGGTGGCCAGTTGCCAGTTCAACGATGCGGGCAGGGTGGAGAACGGGAACGGGAAGCGACCTTCCAGGTCGGCGAACCAGTTCTGGCCGCCCAGCTTCTCGCGGCCGGACTCAAAGAACTCCCAGGCCAGCAGGGTGCGCAGCGCCAATGGCGACAGCCAGCGGCCGACGGCGTCCAGGCGGGGGGTATACACGGAAGAGGCGGTGCTGATCATGGTGGTGTCCTGCGGGCCAGTGGTCGATGGAGGCCATTCCAGGCGGTGCAGGTATCGGCAACGTGTGCCGTTGCCCGGGGTTTTGTCAGCGACTGTGGCCGCGACCGGGGTTTCGTACAGTCCGATACAAAGACGATGCGTGGATGCACATCGGGGCGTTGTGCGCACGCGGGCGGGGAACGATGTCCGGCCGGTAGTAGCCGGCCTGGCCCGTCGCGCAAATGTATCCCAGTGTAGAAACCCGCCTGCGCCCTACAGTCCGGTACAACTCCGCGCCACGGAGAAACAGCGCCGATACACCGGCAGGCGGAAATGGCCACTCCCAACACCGGAGTGACACCCATGATCCGTACCTCCTTGCTTGCCGCCGCTCTCGCCCTGGCCGGCGCTGCCGCCCCCGCCTTCGCTACCCAGGCCGATACCGCTGCACCGCCCACCGTCATCCTGGTGCACGGCGCCTTCGCCGATGGCTCCAGCTGGAGCAAGGTCCTCACCACGCTGCACGACTGGAAGGTGCCGGCGGTGGCGGTGCAGAACCCGCTCACCTCACTGGCCGACGATGTGGCGGCCACCCGCCGCGCGATTGCCGCCGCGCCTGGCAAGGTGGTGCTGGTCGGCCACAGCTGGGGTGGCACGGTCATCACCGAAGCGGGCAATGACCCGAAGGTGCAGGCGCTGGTGTACGTGGCGGCCTTCGCACCGGATGCAGGGCAGTCTTCGGCGCAACAGGGCGAAGGCTTCCCGGTCGGGCCGGGCCTGGCCCGGCTGCAGGAGAGGGATGGCTACCTGACCTTGCCGGCCGATGCCATCGCCCAGGACTTCGCCCCGGACGTGATGAAAAAGTCGGCCGCACTGCTGTACAGCACGCAGGTCCCGTTGAAGGCCAGCGCGCTGGGCGAGGTGGTGAACGTGGCGGCCTGGCGCAGCAAGCCGAGCTGGTACGTGCTCAGTCGTGATGACCGCATGCTGTCGCCACAGCTGCAGGCCGCGACCGCACGTCGCATCGGTGCTCAGCTGCAATCGATCGGCAGCAGCCATGTGTCGCTGCTTTCGCATCCGGCGCAGGTGGCCGACAGCATCCTGGAAGCGGCGGGGGTGAAGCCGGTGGAGCTGCCGCTGGCCGAGCAGGGGGGCTGAGCGATGGCCGCACTGCGAGGGTACGCACTGCCGCTGCTGCTGGGCCTGCTGGGCGGAGCGGTGTTGTTGCTGGCATGGCCCAGCCCGGAGGCCGGTGCGCGGCCGGCACAGGCCGTTCCCGCCACCGGGTTCGACGGCGGCGGGCCCTGGCACAACAGCCCACCGCTCACACTGAAGCAGTTGCGGGGACAGGTGGTGCTGGTCGAGTTCTGGACCTACACCTGCAGCAACTGCCTCAACGTGGCGCCGTATGTCCACCAGTGGCATGCACGCTACGCGCCGCAGGGCCTGACGGTGATCGGCGTGCATACGCCGGAATTCGCCTATGAAGGGTTGCCCGGCAACGTGCGCAAGGCCATCGCGCGGTTGGATATCACCTGGCCGGTGGTGCAGGACAACCAGTACCGGATCTGGAACGCCTGGGACAACCGCTTCTGGCCCGCGCTGTACCTGCTCGACCGGCAGGGGCGGGTGGTCTACCGCCATTACGGCGAGGGCGACTACGCACGTACCGAAAGCGAGATCCAGCGCCTGCTGGCCAGCCCTTGAGCCGCGCTACCATGGCCGCGCAGCGCGGCCCTGACCTCCGTCTTCATCGAGAACGCAATGAACCATGTACCGCACATCCTGGTCGTCGACGATGACAGCGAGATCCGCCAGATGCTGGCCGACTACCTGCAGCGCAACGGCCTGCGCGTGAGCCAGGCCGACGGTGGCCGGGCCATGCGCGCGCTGATGGATACCCATGCGGTGGATCTGGTGGTGCTGGACGTGATGATGCCGGGCGAGGACGGCCTGAGCCTGTGCCGCAACCTGCGCGCCGGCAAGCATCGTGCGGTGCCGGTGGTGCTGCTGACCGCCCGCGATGACGAAACCGATCGCATCATCGGCCTGGAAATGGGCGCTGACGACTACGTGACCAAGCCCTTTTCCTCGCGCGAACTGCTGGCGCGCATCAACGCCGTGATCCGCCGCACGCAGATGCTGCCGCCGAACCTGCAGGTGAGCGAGGCCGGGCGCCAGCTCGCCTTCGGCGAGTGGCGCCTGGACACCACCGCGCGCCATCTGCTGGATGCGCAGGACACTGCGTATCCGCTCAGTGGCGCCGAGTTCCGCCTGTTGCGCGTGTTCCTCGACCACGCCAATCGGGTGCTTAGTCGTGACCAGCTGCTCAGCCTCACCCAGGGCCGCGATGCCGAACTGTTTGATCGCTCGATCGACCTGCTGGTCAGCCGCGTGCGCCAGCGACTGGGTGACGACGCGCGCGAGCCGACCTACATCAAGACCGTGCGCAGCGAAGGCTATGTGTTCAGCGTGCCGGTGCAGTTGCTGGGGCCGGACGAATGAACACCTGCGCACGCCGTCCACGCTGGACGCGCACGCTGTCGGCGCGGCTGCTGCTGGTCCTGCTGGGCGGACTCACCCTGGCCCACGCGCTGTCCTTCGGCCTGCTGTTCTTCGAACGCTACCAGTCCACCCGTAGCATGATGCTGCGCAACCTCGACGAGGATGTGGCGGTGAGTGTCGCGCTGCTGGAGCACCTGCCTGTGGCGCAGCGTGAGGCCTGGGTGCCGCGGCTGGAGCGGCGCACCTACCGTTACCTGCTGCGCCCGGCCGCGGCCGGACCAGGGCTGCAGACCGACCGTGCACGCCAGGTCACGGCGATCATCGACGACAGCCTGCAGCACCGCTATCCGTTGCAGGCGCGCCAGGTGGCTCGCCTGCCGGAGCGGTTCGAGGTGGAACTGCGCCTGCACGACGGCACACCCTTGACCATTGAAGTCACTCCGTCGGGCCTGCCGCTGGCACGTTGGCTGCCCGCCGTGCTGCTGGTGCAGCTGGCGCTGCTGCTGGTGTGCGCGTGGTTGGCGGTGCGCCTGGCCCTGCGCCCGCTGCAGCAGCTGTCGCATGCGGTGGAGCATCTGCAGCCGGGCAAGGACGGGCCTGCACTGCCTGAAGATGGCCCTGCGGAAGTGGGCGGCGCGGCGGCTGCACTCAATGCACTGCAGGCACGCATTCGTGGCCATGTCAGTGAGCGCCTGCAGATCCTGGCCGCGATCTCGCATGACCTGCAGACCCCCATCACGCGCATGAAGCTTCGGGTGGAGACCCTGCCTGAAGACAGCACCCAGCAGCGGCTGCTGGCCGACCTCGACCACCTGGGTCAACTGGTGCGTGAGGGCGTGGCCTATGCGCGCAGCAGCCACGTCGCCAGTGGCGCGCCGGTGTCGATGGACCTGGGCGCGTTCCTGGCCAGTGTGGTCGGCGATTACGAGGACATGGGAAAGCCGGTCATTGGTGGTGCGCCCGCTGGACTGGTCGTGCAGACCTGGCCGCAGCCGCTGCGCCGGGTGGTCGGCAATCTGGTCGACAACGCGTTGCGTTACGCCGGTGCCGCCGAGATCGAGGCGGGTCGCGATGAGGCCGGAAGGGTGTGGATCAGCATTTCCGACCGTGGCCCCGGTATTCCCGAGGGCCAGCTGCAGGCAGTGCTGGCGCCGTTCCACCGGCTGGAAAGCTCGCGCAATCGCGATACCGGCGGGACCGGCCTGGGCCTGGCCATCGCGGTGCAGCTGGCGCAGTCGCTGGGCGGCTCGCTGCGGTTGCACAACCGCGAGGGTGGCGGCCTGCGGGCGGAACTGCAGCTGCCGGGGCAACGGGCGGGGTCGGATCCCTTGGCCGGTGGCAAAGGGCTCTGACCCCGATGTGGGATCCGCGGCAATCCTGCACGGCCCCGGGATCGGCGATCATCTGCAGGGAGTGTCGAAACCAGGAAACACGCAATGCAGGGAACGCAGCATTCAATCCGGTGTCCGCGCCACGTCGCGCTGCTGTCCGGTCTACTCGCGCTGGCGGCCTGCCAGCGCACACCGGACGCGTCGACCGTGGCACCCACAGCGGGCACACCGCTTGCCGCCCCGGCCACCGCAGCAGACCTCTCTCCACTACTGGATGCCTTGCCGACCTGCGTGCTGGACGGCTGGTACATCGATCAGCAGACCGGGCGCCCGGCCCATCCCTGGTTGGCGGCGAACGCACCGAAACCCTGCAAGGAAGACGGGGAGAACGAGATCGCCACGTTCTGCGTGCAGGGGCAATGGAAGGGGCTGCCGGTGGAGGAAGTGATCCTGCCGACGATGACGTTCGTTTCGTTCCGTGGGGCCAGGATCGGCCTGCCGCTGGAGAAGGCACGTCCCATCGTCCGCCAGCGTTTCGGGCAGGACTTCCCGGGTGGTGCGGCCTACGAGGAAGGGCGCGAGCCGAAGCTGCTGGCCGACCCAGAGGATGCGCAGCGTTCGTGGCTGCTGTGCAGCACCCCGGAACTGGGCCACGACGTGGACAGCGAGGGAAGCATCAGCTATTCCGGCATGAACCTGCCCTACGATCACGACGGTTGCAGCTACCGCTACAGCCCGGTCGACTTCTGCGATGCGCGGCACCGCGCAGCCATCGAAGATGCCCTCCAGCATCGGAAACCCAATTTCAACCAGTACTATCTGCTGGTACAGGTCGATGATCGACCCGAGTACTTCCAGCGCACGCTGGTACTGGTCGATACCCGCACAGGCAGGGCGACGCCACTGCCGTTCGATGCCTTCACCGGGCCGGCAGGGAAGGGCGGTGATGCAACCGGATACGGGACACTGGAAACGGGCGTGGACCAGCAGCAGTTCTGCCTCGATGGCGCGTTGCTGGTCTACCGCGTGTTCGAGGAGGGGCGCTTCTGCTTCGGCTTTGACGGCGAACGTTTCACCGGCCATGAAACCCAGTACATGCAGGCAGCGGACAGCCGATGACCGGTATTTCACCCCGTCCATGCCACGCTGCGCCGAACCTGTACATCCGGGATCGAGGCTGTTGAAGGCGAATACGCAATGACTGTGGCGCGACAGCGCTCGATGTGGGTGGCCGGCCTGTCCACGGTGGTGGAGTGGTACGACTTCACCCTGTACCTGTACTTCGCCACGGTGCTGTCGCGGGTGTTCTTCGGCGGTGGCGAGCAGGCGCTGCTGGTCACCTTGGCCGGATTCGCCGTGTCCTACCTGATGCGTCCGCTGGGCGCGCTGTGCTTTGGTCACCTGGGTGACCGGCTCGGCCGGCGATGGATGTTGCTTGCGTCGATGGCGTTGATGGCAGCGGCAATGCTGGCCACTGCGCTGCTGCCGACCGCGGCCACCGCAGGCGCCACGGCCGGCGTGCTGCTGCTGCTGCTGCGCTGCGTGATGGCGTTCTCGGTGGGCGGCGAATATACCGGCGTGGTGGCGTACCTGCTGGAAAGCGCACCGGCGCGCCGACGCGGCCTGGTTACGTCATTGGCTTCGGCGGCCAGCGAAGTGGGCGCACTGCTGGCGGTGGCGATCTCTGCACTTACCGTCGCGCTGCTGCCCACCGTGCAGCTGGACCGTTGGGGCTGGCGGATTCCGTTCCTCGTCGGCGCCGCGCTTGCGCTGGTGATCCTGATTGCGCGTTCGGGCATGCACGAGTCGCCGGAGTTCGAGCGCCAGCGCCGCGAAGGCAGCATTCCCGCCACACCACTGCGGCATGTGCTGCAGCATCATCCGTTGGCGGTGGCGCGCACGTTCGCGATTTCGGCGCTGGGATCGATCACTTACTACGTGGGCATCACCTATGTGCCTGCATTCCTGCACGCGCAGGGCCACGATGAGGGTGACGCACTGTGGCTGTCGACGATCGCGGCGGTGGCAGTGATCGCGATCACGCCCCTGTGTGGCGCTTTGTCGGACCGCATCGGACGACGTCCGGTGTTGTTGGGCCTGACCGTGCTGGCAGCGTTGCTGCCGCTGTCCCTGTTTGCGTGGATGGCACAGGCGACAGCGCTGGGCATCGTGCTGGCGGCGGTGCTGCTGGCTTGCGTGGCCGGTGGTGTAAGCGCGGTGGCGGCCCCGGCCACGGCTGAGCAGTTCCCAGGCGAAGGCCGGGTCAGCGGCCTGGCACTGGGGGTAACAATGGCCACTGCCTTCTTCGGCGGGGCAACGCCATGGCTGGCGCAATGGTGGGTGGAGCGCAGCGGCTGGGCGGCGGCGCCGGGCGCGATGATCGCGCTGGTGGCGGTGCTGGTGCTGCCGGTGCTGTGGACCCTGCCCGAGACGGTCCCGGGCAGGGCCAGGCGCTAGCCGGTCAGACCTTCAGGGTCTGCTCGATGTCGGCCAGTACCGCGGCCGCATCCACACCGATGGCGATC
Organism: Stenotrophomonas sp. HMSC10F07; assembly: GCF_001807895.1. Lineage (NCBI taxonomy): Bacteria > Pseudomonadati > Pseudomonadota > Gammaproteobacteria > Lysobacterales > Lysobacteraceae > Stenotrophomonas > Stenotrophomonas sp. HMSC10F07. The sequence goes on along the minus strand of NZ_KV791362.1, from coordinate 34,845 downwards.
GACTGCACCACGTGGCCGTCCCATACGCTGGGGCCGAATGCCAGGCCTTCCGGCTTGGGAATGGTCATGCCGCGGGCGACGCCGTCGGTGGCCACGCGCACGCTGGCGCGCTCGAACTGGAACAGTTCCGGGCGGGTCAGCGCGATGCACGCGCAGCAGTCATGCACGACCATGCCCTTGTGGCCGGCCTGCAGGTAGAAGTCCACGTAATCCTGCGACAGCGCACGGACCAGCTCGGCGTCGGCACCGCCGATGGTGGCCAGCTTATCCAGGCCGTCACGGTCCATTTCCACGCGGGTGGTCACGTCCAGGCCGATCGCGGTGACTGGCCAGCTGGCGGTGAACACCACGTCGGCGGCTTCGGCATCGCCCCAGATATTGGCCTCGGCGGCCGGGGTGATGTTGCCGTTGACGTGGAAGGCGCCGCCCATGATCACCACGCCGCGTACCAGGCCGGCGATGTCCGGGGCCTGCTGCAGGGCCAGGGCCAGGTTGGTCATGCGGCCGACCGCGACCAGGGTCACTTCGCCCGGATGGGCGCGGACCAGATCGATGATCAGCTGATGGGCCGGGCGGGCATCGGCGGCCACGTCCAGGCTGGCCGGCACCGGGTGGTTGCCCAGGCCGTTGTGGCCGTGGATGTGCACCGGCCACGCTTCCGGGGTGGCTTCCGGCTGCAGCGGGCCATCGGCACCGCGCGCGACCGGGGCGGCGAAGCCCCAGGCCTGCTTCAGGTACAGCGCGTTGTGCGTGGTCGACTCCACCGAGGCATTGCCGAAGGTGGTGGTGACACCGATCAGGTCGATCTGGGCGTGCTTGTGCAGGTAAAGCAGGGCCAGGGCGTCGTCGACGCCCGGGTCGGTATCGAAAATGACTTTCAGCATGTTGTTGTTCTTCTTCTTCCGTGTGGTGCGAGGGGCGCCGGCGGCCACGGGGCAGGCCGGCGCGCCCCCACATTGTCCCATCTTCATGACAGGCAGGGCCATTGCCGGGGTGACAGGCCATAATGCCTCCAGTCCAGGCATGGAGTCGCCGAATGCTGATCGTTGCCCTTCTGCTGGTCCTGCTGGTGCTGGGCCTGAACGTGGTGGCCACCGTGGTGATCGTCAGGCGTGATGGACTGTCGGCGGGTGGCCGGACGGTGCAGCTGCTGCTGGTCTGGCTGCTGCCGCTGGTCGGGGCCATCCTGTGCATGGCGGTGGCTACGGCCGATGGCTCGGGCAGCCGGGGGGATGGCGGCGCAAGCTACGACAGCTCAGGTGGCTACTCAGATGACAACCACAGCCATCACAGCCACAGCAGCTCCGACTGCAGCAGTGATGGCGGCGGGGGGGACGGCGGCAGCTGCGGCGATTGAGGTCCCTGTAGCGTCGAGCCATGCTCGACTGCTCTTCGCTTCAACGCCGCCGTGCCTGAGCAAGAAAGCAGTCGAGCATGGCTCGACGCTACAAGGTGCCGGGCACAGCCCGGCAACCCCTGCCTGCCTCAGAACTTCCAGCGCAGGCTGGCGGATACGAATCGCGGCTCGCCGAAGTTGTTGTAGTCCAGGTTCGCCCAGTAGGTCTTGTCCAGCGCGTTGCGCACGCTCAGCGTCGCGGTCCAGTTGTCGCTGATGCGGTAGTTGGCATTGAACTGGACCAGCGAATACGCTGGCTGGTTCACCGTTACCGTGCCGCCCAGCGGGTAGGCGATGTTGTAGCCCTGCACCCTGCTCTGCCACTGCAGGCCCCCGCCGATGCTCAGGCGTTCCAGCGCGCCGCGCAGCTGCAGCTGGGTGTTGAGCTGCAGCAGGTCCTTGGGCGGGTTGGCGTACAGCAGGTCGGTGGCGGCGCGGGTGACCTTGACGTGGGTGTAGCCGGCATTGACCGTCCAGCCCGGCAGGATCTCGCCGTTGACGTCCATCTCCCAACCGCGCGCCTTGGTACCGTTCACGCCGATGTAGGCCGAGCTGCCGTCGCTCAGCGTGCCTTCCGGCACGCCCATGTCACGCACCGCGTAGTTGTCCTGCTTGGCCTCGAACACAGCGGCATTTGCGGTCAGGCGGCCATCGAACCACTGCGTCTTGATGCCCGCTTCCAGGTTCGAGCCCTGCACCGGTGCCAGCAGGTTCTCGTTGCGGTCCTTGTAGTTCTGCGGATTGAAGATCTCGGTGTAGCTGGCATAGGCCGACACGTTCGGGGTGATCTCGTAGACCAGGCCCACGTACGGAGTGACTTCATCGCTCACCTTGTACGCACCGCTGGTGCCGGTATAGGCGCCGGTGGCGTTGTAGGAGCGGGTGAGGGTTTCCCAGCGGCTCAGGCGTGCACCGGCAATCAACGACAGCGGATCGGCCAGGTGCAGGCGGGTGGCCAGATAGACGCCGCTCTGCGTGGTCTTCGCTACGCGGCGTGCGCCGGTGCGGGTGTAGGTCACCTCGGAAATGTCGCCGTTCCAGGAGTACACATTGGGGATGTAGTAGCAGCGCTCACGCCCGCAGGTGGCCCAGTCCCCCGGGAAGTTCAGCGACACGGTATTGGTGGTGCCTTCCAGGTCCGACCACTGGGCGCCGATCGTGAGGTCGTGGTCGCGGCCGAACAGCGGGAAGTTGCCGGTCAGGTAAGCATCGACATTGCGGCGGGTGTCTTTCGAATCACCGGCGGCCGCACGCAGGAAGATGCCCGAGCCGGTCACCGGGTCCGGGTTGCCGGTGCCGTACAGGCGCACGTTCTGCACGTTGCCGCGGGTGTAGGCGGTGTTGATCTTCAACAGCCAGTTGTCGCCGAAACGCTGCTCCAGGTTGGCGAAGGCGGTGTTGCTCTCGCGCTTCCAGTAGCTCCACTTCGGCGACAGGTTGGTCGAGCGCGGCAGATGGGCGAAATTGCCCTGGCTGTCGAAGAACGGCACGGTGCCCCAGGTCGAACCGGTCGGGTTGTTGTCCTGGGTCTGGTAGCCGAGGGTGAGGGTGGTGCTGTCGGTGACATCGCCTTCCAGCACCGCCATGCCGGCCATCTTGTTCTCGTCGTAACGGTCGTAGTACAGCCCGCGATCGGTGTAAGCGGCGACCACGCGGCTGCGGAAACGGCCGTCATCGGTCAGCGGCGCGGTGACGTCGGCTTCCATGCGGCGGTAGTCCCAGCTACCGGCGCTGACCGCGAACGACGCGTCGAATTCCTTGCCGGGGCGCTTGCGCAGCAGGTTGACCGTGGCCGACGGCACGCCGGCGCCGCTGAGCAGGCCGTTGGCACCGCGGATCACTTCGATGCGGTCGTAGAAGGCGGTGTCGTATTCCTGGTTGGTGGAGCCGCTGTAGGTGGGAATGCCGTCGACCTGGAAGTCGGTGATGGCGAAGCCACGCGCGTAGTACAGCGGGCGCTGCGTGTCATAGAAGGACACGCTGACGCCGGTCACGTTGCGCATCACATCGTTGATGCTGAACAGTGATTCGTCCTGCAGGCGCTGCAGGCTGATCGCGGTGGCCGACTGCGGGGTTTCCTGCAGGGTGATCGGCAGGCGCGTGGTGCTGGCCGGCGGAGCGGACTGCTCGGCCCGGACGCTGACCCGGTCCAGGGTCTTGGCATCGCCGGCGGCATCGGTGGCGGCGAACGCGGCGGGCGTGGCCAGCAGGGTCAGCGACGAAAGCAGGGCAGCCGGCAGCAGCGCGCGGCGGGGCAGGCGGTTACGGACAGGCAGGGGCATGGTGGGCTCGAGGCTTGGAAACGGGGAAGGGCGGCAACAGTCGTCCAGCACCCGGGGCGGCGGCTTCGGGCACGGTCAGGTCCATCTGGAGCGGCGCGATCACTGCGCAGGGTGCAAATGTAAATAATTCTTAACAACATTACAAATCGCGTCATTGTGCAGGGGCTTCCCGGCGCAGAGCGGTGGCGGGCCGGGGTCGGATCCCGTTGCTGCAGACAATGGGCTCTGACCCCATCATCGACGCCCAATCGCAGGTCAGAGCCCTCCCGTGCGGGAGGGATCCGACCCACCTCGCACAAAAACAAACGGCCACCCGAAGGTGGCCGTCCGTCTGCATCGAAGGAACGCGCGGGCTTACAGCGCCTGCAGTTCCTCATTGGCATTGCGCTTTTCCTTCGCCGGTGCCGGAGCCGCAGCGGCCGGAGCCGGCACCGCCGCGTTCGCATCCACCGGCACCTCCAGGTACGGCAGGTGCAGGGCCTGGCTGGTGAGCGTACGGATCTCGTTGACCAGTGCGGCGCTGTCGTTGAGCTTGCGCCCGTACGACGGCACGATCTCGCGCAGGCGGGTTTCCCAACCGGCCTTCATCTGGTCCGGGAAGGCCTTGGCCATCAGGTCCAGCATGATCGGCGGCGAGGTCGACGCGCCCGGCGACGCGCCGAGCAGCGCGGCGATGGTGTGGTCCTTGTCGGTCACGATCTCGGTACCGAACTGCAGCACCGGGCCCTTCAGCGGATCGCGCTTGATGATCTGCACGCGCTGGCCGGCGGTGACCAGCTTCCAGTCACCCGGCTTGGCATTGGGGAAGTACTTGACCAGTTCGGCCTGGCGGTCGGCATCATTCAGGCGCGCCTGGCCCATCAGGTACTGCACCAGGTCCAGGTTGTCCTTGCCCACTTCCAGCATCGGGCCAACGTTGTTGTGGGTCACCGAGGAATACAGGTCCCACCACGAGCCGTGCTTGAGGAACTTGGTGCTGTACAGCGCGAACGGCCCGAACAGGACCACCGGCTTGCCGTCCAGCTTGCGTGCATCCAGGTGCGGCACCGACATCGGCGGCGAACCGGTTTCGGCCATGCCGTAGGCCTTTACGCCATGGCGCGAGGTCACGTCCTGGCCCTGGAAGGCGAGGAACTGGCCACCGACCGGGAAGCCTGCGTAGTCCTTCGATTCCGGAATGCCCGACATCTGCAGCAGCTTCAGCGCGGCGCCGCCGGCACCGATGAACACGAAGCGGGTGTGAGTGGTGGTTTCGGTGCCGGCCTTGAGATCCTTCACCGTGACGTTCCAGCTCTTGTCGGCGTTCTGCCGCAGGGCGGTCACTTCATGGTTCAGGTGCAGGCTGAAGTTCGGGCTGCGCTGCAGGCCGGCGGTCAGCTGGCGGGTGATCACACCGAAGTTGACGTCGGTACCGAGCGGCATCCAGGTCGCGGCAACCTTCTGCTTCGGGTCACGGCCTTCCATCAGCAGCGGGGCCCACTGCTTGATCTGCGCCGGATCCTCGGAGTACTGCATGCCGTAGAACAGCGGGTTCTTCACCAGGGCCTGCTGGCGCTTGTGCAGGTAGGCGATGTTGTCATCGCCCCAGACGAAGCTCATGTGCGGGGTCGGGTTGATGAAGTCGCTGGGCTGGCTCAGCCGGCCTTCCTTCACCTGGTGCGACCAGAACTGGCGCGAGACCTCGAACGATTCGGCGATGCCGACCGCGCGCTTGGTCTCGATGCTGCCGTCGGGCAGTTCCGGGGTGTAGTTCAGTTCGGCGAACGCCGAGTGGCCGGTGCCGGCGTTGTTCCAGCCATCGGAGCTTTCACCGGCGACGCCGTCGAGGCGTTCGTAGACCTGGATGTTCCAGTCCGGCTGCAGTTCCTGCAGGTAGGTGGCCAGGGTGATGCTCATGATGCCGGCGCCGACCAGCACAACATCGACGGGCTTGTCGTTGCTGGCGGCGGGCACGGAGCGCTGGGTCAGTGGCCAGTACAGGAACAGCGCGGCGGCCAGCAACAGCAGCACGAGCAGGGCGAGCAGGGCCTTGCCAAATTTCTTCATGGGGGCGGGATCGTTGGCGGAGGGGAAGGGGTCAGGATGCGCGTGGGGCAGGGAAAGGGCGTGAAGAAACAACGCCTTGCAGCATCCATCCGCGATTCTAACCGGATCCGGTCGTTTTTTGATGCAACGCAGCATCCGACGTTTCGCGACGCTGTCACGTGGGCGGCAGGCGGCGCCCGGCGACGGTGGGAACCAGCTCAAGGATCTCGTCGCCGGCCTCATCGAGCTCGCCGGTCGGGCGCCAGCCCAGGCGGCGGTAGAAGCCATGCGAGCGCGAACGCGGGTCGGCCGAGCAGGCCAGGAACAGCCGCTGGTGGCCGGCATCGCGGGTCAGGCTGACCACGTCCTGCAGCAGCTGGCGGCCGATGCCGCGGCCCTCGTAGTCCGGCAGCAGGGCAAGCACCAGCACCTCGCCGCTGTCACGATCGGCGAAGCAGTAACCGGCCATGCGCTCGCCGTCCCAGGCGACGCGGCCGATCGAATCGCCCTGGGCGATGCCGGCTGCCCAGCTGTCCTCGGTGATGCCCAGTTCTGCCAGCTGGGCCGCACTGAAGGCGTTCTCGCGGGTGCGCCCGCGCAGGTCGATGCAGGCGGCGGCATCTTCGGGGCGGGCGTCGCGGACGAATACAGGCATGCAGGGCATCCTTGCAGTGATCGGCCGACCAGTATCCGCATCACGCATGGACCTGGTGTGGAGCTTACGTGGAGATCCGATGGAGCAAAAAAAAAGGGGACGGAGGGGATTAAGTCGTTTAAGACCCAAACGACATCCGGGGCAAAGACGACTTAATCCCCTCCGTCCCCTTTTTCCCGCTGGGCGTCAGCGCTTGCGCCGGATCAGCGCGGAGGACGCATCCAGTACCGCGCGGGTCAGCAGGGCCATGGTCTGCACGTCGCCCTTCCAGTGCTGCCAGTACAGCGGCACGTCCTCCCACGCGCGCTGGCGCACGTAGACCAGGCGGCCTGCGTCCAGGTGCCGCTTGACCAGCGGCAGCGGGTTCATGGTCCAGCCCAGTCCGCCGAGGTTGGCCTGCACGAAGGCCCGGGTGGAGGGGATCCACCAGGTCGGTGCGGTACTGGGCAGGTCGTCGCCGGCCATGCGCCGGGCGAAGCGCGACTGCATTTCGTCCTTGCGGTTGAACACCAATACCGGCGCCTGTGCCAGCGCCTGCGCGGTCACGCCCTTGGCGAAGTGGCGTTCGCGGAACTCGGGGGTACAGGTGGCGGCGTAGCGGATGCTGCCCAGCGCATGGATCTGGCAGCCCTGCACCGGCTCGTCCAGCGTGGTCACTGCGCCCAGCACCGTGCCCTGGCGCAGCAGCTCCACGGTGTGGTCCTGGTCTTCCACGCGCAGGTCCAGGGTGGTGCCGGTGGTCTGCGCGAACTGGTAGGCGGCCTGCGGAAACCAGGTTTCCAGGCTGTCGTGGTTCACCGCCACCGGGATGCTGGCCTGGGGCAGATCCTCATCGGCCAGGCCCATCCGGTGCAGCGCATCGTGTTCGAGCAGGGCGGTCTGCTCGGCCAGCTGCACCAGCAGCTGCCCCTCGGCGGTGGCCGTGGCAGGCGTGCCGCGCTTGACCAGCAGGCGGCCGATCCGGTCCTCCAGTGCCTTGACCCGCTGCGAGATGGCCGAGGGCGTGACATTCAACGACTGTGCGGCGCGGTCGAAGCTGCCTTCGCGGATCACCGCGGCCAGGGCGCGCAGCTGGGCATGATCGATGCGCATCGAATTAAGCTCCGCTAATGTTGGTTTAGGAAGTTTAGCTCGTCTTTTCCATGTTGCGGCGCGACAATGGCGTCCGTTCCGGTGCTGTCCGCCTTCGCGAGGCACCGTCCCCCCCAAGCAATACAAGGCAGTGAATCCCATGTTCTCGGTCATCTCCGCCAGCACCGGCCTCGGTGCCTGGTTCTCTGGTGCAGCCACCGGCATCGGCCTGTTCGCGGTGGTCGGCGCCCAGAGCGCCTTCATTCTGCGCCAGGGCATCCTGCGCAAGCACATCGTGCCGGTGGTCGCCACCTGCGCGGCCATCGATGCCATCTTCATCTTCGCCAGCGTGGCCGGCCTGCGCACGCTCACCTCGGCGCTGCCGTGGCTGACGACCGCCGTGCTGTGGACCGGTGTCGCGTTCCTGGCCTGGTATGCGATGAAGTCGGCACGCCGTGCGATCGCCGGGGGGGGTGGCATGGGCGAGGCCGACAGCGATGACGGCAGCCGCCGCGCGGTGCTGATGGCCGCGGTCGGCTTCTCGCTGATCAACCCGCACTTCTGGCTGGACATGATGGTGATCGGCTCCATCGCCGAGAACTTCGGCAACGCCCGCATGGCTTTCGCTGCCGGCGTGGTCACCGCCAGCTGCCTGTGGCTGACCGCGCAGGGCCTCGGTGCCCGCCTGCTGGCGCCGCTGTTCACCAAGCCCAGCACCTGGCGCGTGCTCGACGGCACCATCGCCGTGATCCTCAGCATCCTGGCCCTCATGTTGGCGGTGCGCGGGGTCCACTGACCCGGCGCACGCCCCCCGAACCCACGTCCTGACTCTCTCTCCAAGGTAGTGGCAACGACGGCACCGGCAACGGTGCCGTCGTCTTTTCCGGCTCTGGCGGGAAATGCATGGCCCTGCCTAGAATCGGCCACCAGGACAAGGTGTCCACAGGAGCAGGGGAAGGATGCACAAGACCATTCTGGCGGCCGCACTGGCCGTCATCGGGGGCGTTGCCGCAGGCAGCGCGGGGGCGGTGGACCTGACGCAGTACCTGCGCCGGGAGACCTTCACCGATATCAAGATCTCGCCGGGGGGCGAGTACGTGGCGGCAACAGTGCCGAAGGAAGACAGCACCGCGATCGCGATCCTGCGGTTGAAGGACAAGGAGGTGGTCGGCAGTTTCTGGCCGCCCAGCCGCAATCATGCGCAGGAATTCGACTGGGTCAGCAACGAGCGCCTGTTGATCGGCCTGGCCCAGAAGTGGGGCTCGCTCGACCAGCCCAATCCCACCGGCGAACTCTATGCCATCGACGCCAATGGCAACCGTGGCGAGCTGCTGGTCGGCTATCGCGTCGAAAGCAAGGGCCCGGGGACCCGCATCCAGCCGAAGAAAGTCGAAGCCGTGGCCGCCTTCCTGGCCGACGACCTGCCGGGTGACGAGCGCAACGTGCTGGTGACCGTATGGCCGCTGGCCGAGGATCCGTTCACCCGCGTCGATCGCATGGATGTGACCACCGGTCGTCGCTCGCGGGTGGCGTCTTCGCCGGTACGGCGCGGTGAGTTCACCACCGACGGCGCCGGCGAGGTCCGCTTCGTGCACGGCTCGGGCAGCGACAACATCAACAAGCTGTATTTCCGCGAACGCAGTGGCGACAGCTGGAAGCTGATCAATGATGAGGCGGTCAGCAAGCGCATCGAAACCGCCCTCGGCTTCTCGGCCGATGACAGCCTGGCCTACCTCAACGTCGAGCAGACCCAGGGCCCGGATGCGATCGTCAGCTGGAACCCGCAGACCGGCGAACGCGCGACGCTTCTGCGCGACGAGGTGGTCAATCCGTACCGCATCATCCACCGGCCCGGCACCCATGTGCCGGTAGGCGCGCTGTACCTGGGTGACAAACCGCGCACGCGCTTCTTCGATGAAGGCTCGGCCGATGCGCGCCTGTACCGCAGCCTGGAAGCCGCCTTCGGAGGGCCCGTCTACATCACCTCCAGCACCCGCGATGGCCGTGTCGTGCTGGTGGAAACCTGGTCGGGCTCGAACCCAGGCGATTTCTATGTGTACGACACGGTGGCGCGCAAGGCCGATCACCTGATCAGCCGCAGCGACTGGATCGACGTGGACCGTAGTGCCAGCGTGAAGCCGATTGCACTGAAGGCGCGCGACGGGCTGCCGCTGCATGGCTTCCTGACCCTGCCGGCCGGCAGCGACGGGCGCAACCTGCCGATGGTGGTGATGCCGCATGGCGGCCCGTTCGACATCTTCGATTCCGGCCAGTACGACCGCGAAACGCAGATGCTGGCCGCGGCCGGTTATGCCGTGCTGCAGGTCAACTTCCGTGGTTCGGGCAACTACGGCCGGGCCCACACCCAGGCCGGGGCGCAGCAGTGGGGCGCGGCGATGCAGGACGATGTCACCGATGCCACCCGCTGGGCAATCAGCGAAGGCATCGCCGACGGCCGTCGCATCTGTATCTACGGCGCCAGCTACGGGGCCTACTCGGCGATGATGGGTGCCGCCCGCGAACCCGGGTTGTATCAGTGCGCGGCGGGCTATGTCGGGGTCTACGACCTGCCGATGATGTACACCCGTGGCGACATCCAGGACCGGGGTTCAGGCGTGACCTATCTGCGCGAATGGCTGGGGGATCCGGCCAAGCTGGGTGCGGTGTCGCCGGTGAACATGGCCGAACGGATCAAGGTGCCGGTGTTCCTGGCCGCCGGTGGCGAAGACAAGCGCGCGCCGATCCAGCACACCGAGCGCATGGAAGCAGCGCTCAAGCGCGCCGGCACGCCGGTGGAAAGCCTGTACTACAAGACCGAAGGCCACGGCTTCTACACCGAGGCCCATCGCAGCGAGTACTACGACAAGCTGCTGGCCTTCCTGGCGCGCAGCCTGGGCGGCAAGACTGCGACGACCGCGCCCGCGACCGGCAAGGACAAGGCGCCCTGAGCTGACAGGGCGGTGGATGATCATTCCGCCGCCCTGGTTTTCCGCAAGCGCGGGGTTTACTTCACCCCGTGCATCATCTTCTTCAGCAGCGGTGCGGCGATGAAGGCCGCCAGTGCGCAACCCAGGCCGATCCACATCAGCAGCCAGAACAGGTGCGCATAGGCGCCGGCTGCGGCCACCATGTCCAGCGATTCGCCTTCCGGCACCTCGATCGCGGCCAGCTTGCCGAACAGCGCGGCCAGCGTCTCCGAGAATGCAGTGGCCAGGAACCAGGTGCCCATCATCAGGCTCATCACCCGCGGCACGGCCAGCTGGGTCACTGCCGACAGGCCGACCGGCGACAGGCACATCTCGCCGCTGGCCAGCAGGAAGTAGGCCAGCACCAGCCACCACACGCTGGCCATCTCGCCAGTGGCGCCCACCTGCTGCGCCGCCAGTGCCAGCGGTACGAACGACAGTGCGCCAATCACCAGGCCCCAGGCCGACTTCACCGGCTTGCCCGGCTCCCAGCCGCGGCGGTCCATCCAGGTCCACAGCGCGGCGAAGGCCGGCGCCAGCAGCACCAGGAACAGGCCGCCGAGATAGGTGAGCGAGCCTGCGGTCTGCGGGATCACCAGGCAGTCGCGCACCAGCAGCACCAGCATCAGCACGACAATGGCGGCGAAGAACGCGCGCGGTGCGGCCGAACCCGGGCGCCGTTCCGACAGGCGCGCGCTGACCACGAAGCCCAGCGGTGCCAGCAGCAGCGAGAGGATGGACCACGGCAGCGGCGTGCCGCCGGTGATCACCAGCGAGGGCACGATGTCCTTGGTCAGCAGGCGGTCGGTGAAGGTCACCCACGAGCCGTAGGACTGCTCGTACATCGTGAAGAACACCAGCGCCATGAAGATCAGCACCATCAGCGCGATCATCTGCTGGCGCTGCACCGGCGTGCACTTGCTGCCGGTGAACCAGGCGAACCAGACCAGCACGCCGCCCAGCACCACCAGCATCAGCATCAGCGCCAGGCTGATTTCTCCGCCCAGCGCGAACGCGCCGTTGCCGGCGGCCCACATCAGCCACGCCACCGGCAGCACACCAAGCACCGCGCACAGGTAGATGAGCCATTCGCGCGGCAGGCCCATCACCTTCTGCTTCAGTGCCGCCGGCTGCGGCGGTTCGGCGTGGCCCTGCAGGTACTTCTGGCCCCACAGGAACATCGCCAGGCCGGCCAGCATGCCGATGCCGGCTGCACCGAAACCGTACTTCCAGCCATAGGCCTCGCCGAGGAAGCCGCACACCAGCGAGGAGAACAGCGCGCCGAGGTTGATGCCGGCGTAGAACAGCGAGAAGCCCGAATCGCGGCGCGGGTCATCCTTGGCGTACAGCTTGCCGACGATGGTGGAGATGTTCGGCTTGAGGAAACCGACGCCCATGATGATCAGCGCCAGCGACAGGTAGGTCACCGCCAGCGCCGAGGTGTCGCGCACCACTTCGCCGTTTACCCGGTAAGCGGCGTGGCCCTCGAAGGCCATGCCGAGGTGGCCGAGCACCAGCAGGATGCCGCCGAACAGCACCGCCCGCCGCATGCCCAGCCAGCGGTCGGCCAGCATGCCGCCGAACACCGGGATGCAGTACACCAGGCCACCGTAGGCACCGAGCAGGTCCAGGCCGGCCTTGTCGCCGAACAGGTGATATTTGGTCAGGTACAGCAGCAACAGCGCCTTCATGCCGTAGAAGGAGAAGCGCTCCCACATTTCAGTGAAGAAGCAGACGTAGACGCCCTTGGGGTGGCCCAGGAAGTCGTCGGAAGCGATAGCGGTGGAATTCATCGCGGAATTATAGGCCTGTGGCCTGATCCGCTTTCAGTAGATCCACGCCATGCGTGGATTGCCGGGCTGGCCTGGGCGATCACAGGTATCGCAACCAAGGCAGATCGCGCCTTCGCGCTTTGAACCGCGCGAAGGCCCGCGTCGGCGGGTACAGCACCACCGCCAGCGCACAGGCCACCAGCAGCAGGCCGCTGACCGAATCCAGGGCATACAGCTCGCCATGGGTCGGCCCCCAGGCCGCCAACGCGGCCAGGTACAGCCCCTTCAGTACGTACAGGTGCAGCAGGTAGAAGAACATCGGCGCAGCGCCGATATCGGCCAGCGGCTGCAGTGCCCGCGCCAGCGGCGGCCATTCGTACAGCCGCAGCAGCAACACTCCCACGCCCAGGGTCAGCAGCAGGAACTGCAAGGACGGCGGGTACTTGGTGACGTTGAAGATGCTCAGCCAGGTACGCAGCGTGGTGGCCTGGTACTGCCAGGGCGCATCGCCATATTCGTTGGCCAACCGCAGCAATGCGAACAGGGCCAGCGCGCTGACGCCTGCCCACAGCAGCCAGCGCTGGCGCTGCTCCGGCGCGCGCGCGCGGCCAAACCAGGGCCCCATCAGATAACCCAGCGCAATCACCCCGATCCACGGCAGTACCGGATAGGAGGTGCGCAGGCGCAGCGTGCCAGCCTCGATCCAGTCGCGCTGGTGCAGTACTTTCCACAGCACCGCCAGCAGGCCATTGCCTTGCACCCGAAGGCCGTCGAACAGGTTGTGCCCGGCCACCACCGCGATTGCCAGCATCAGCAGGGCCGGGCGTGGCAGCCACAGCAGGCCGGCCAGCGCGATCATGCTCAGCCCGATGGCCCAGATCACCTGCAGGTACAGCGTGTGCGGCGGCAGCTGGAAGGTCCAGGCGAAGTTCACCAGGGTCAGTTCCAGCACCACCAGGAACAGCCCGCGCTTGAGCAGGAAGGCGCCTGTGGCCCGGCGCGGATCCGGCTGGCGCTGGCCGTACAGCCAGGCCGACAGGCCGGTCAACAGGACGAACACGGGTGCGCACAGGTGGGCCAGCAGACGGCAGGCGAACAGCGCAGGGGAGACCGTGGCTGCGTCCATCGGGTCGCTCACCTGGTGCTGCAGGAAGAAGGTCTCGCGCACGTGGTCCAGCAGCATCAGCAGCATCACGGTGCCGCGCAGCTGGTCGATGGAGGCCAGGCGAGAGGAGGGGGAAGGGGGCATGCGATGCGGAAGCTACAGGGTAGTATTAAGATATAACATATCAATTCAGGTGATCCCAGCCGGACTTTGCCGTGTCTGCCGATTCCGGCTTCACGCACAGCCTCATTGCGCTGTGGCGGCTGCCCCATCCTTTGGCACGCTGGACTTGATCTGTCCTGAACGCTAGCGTGACAGGGATTTTTTGCCAGCAGGGGCTTCCATGAACCACGACGCTGCGCCCAAGCAGCTCACCTTCCGCGCAGTGGCCCTGGCCATCGTGCTGGCGGTGGTGCTGTCGGCCGCAAACGCCTACCTCGGCCTGTTCGCAGGCCTGACCATCGCCACCGCCATTCCCGCCGCGGTGATTTCCATGGGCGTGCTGCGCCTGCTGGGTGGTGGTTCCATCCTCGAGAACAACATCGTGCAGACCGGCGCCTCGGCCGGCTCGTCGATCGCCGCCGGTGTGATCTTCACCATCCCCGCGCTGGTGATCATGGGCTACTGGCCGGACTTCAAGTACTGGTGGGTGCTGGGCATCGCCGGCCTGGGCGGCCTGCTGGGCGTGCTGTTCTCGGTGCCGCTGCGCCGTTCGATGATCGTTGAAGACCCGCTGCCGTTCCCGGAAGGCAAGGCGGCGGCGGAAGTGCTGAAGGCCGGTGAGAACCCGGGTCCGGGCCTGAAGATCCTCGGCCTGTCGGCGGTGATCGGCGCCTTCGTCAAGCTGGCTGCGGAGAGCGGCATGCGCCTGATCCCGGACGCCTGGGCCACCTCGGCCTATGTCGGCAGCTCCAAGGTCACCGCCTTCATCGGCACCAACCTGTCGCCGGCACTGCTGGGCGTGGGCTACATCGTCGGCCTCAACGTCGGCATCGTGGTGGTATCCGGCTCGATCCTGACCTGGCACATCGCCATTCCGATCTACCAGGCGTTCTTCATGAACACCGATCCGGCATTGGCCGCGTCGGTTGCTGCGGCTTCCTCCACCGAGGCCGCGTTCGCCATCTGGGGCGCGAAGATGCGCTACCTGGGCGTTGGTGCGATGCTGATCGGTGGCATCTGGACCCTGATCTCGCTGCGCAAGTCGCTGCTCAACGGCGTCAAGAGCGGTTTCGCCGCGGCCCGCAAGAGTGGTGGCCCGGTGCTGGCGCATACCGAGCGCGACCTGCCGATGAAGTGGATGCTGGTCGCCCTGGTGGCGTTCGTGCTGCCGCTGCTGGCCCTGTATCAGGCCATCGTCGGCCAGTGGCACGTGTCGATCCCGATGACCCTCATCATGATCGTCGCCGGCTTCCTGTTCGTCTCGGTCTCGGCCTACCTGGCCGGCCTGATCGGTTCGTCCAACAACCCGGTTTCGGGCATCACCATCTCCACCATCCTGTTCGCCTCGGCCGTGCTGGTCGTGCTGCTGGGCGCTGACGGCCTCAAGCCGGTCGGTGCCGGCGGGGCGCCGCTGGGCGCGGTGGCCGCGATCATGATTGGTGCGGTGGTGTGCTGTGCCGCCGCGGTCGGTGGTGACAACCTGCAGGACCTCAAGGCCGGTTACATCGTCGGTGCCACCCCGTGGAAGCAGCAGCTGATGCTGGGCATCGGTGCGTTCTCGTGCGCACTGATCATGGCCCCGGTACTGAACCTGCTGGCCACTGCCTACGGCATCGGCGTGAAGTCCGAGCTGCACCCGAACGCGCTGGCTGCGCCGCAGGCCAACCTGATGGCCTCGGTGGCCAAGGGCCTGTTCGGTGGTGAACTGCCGTGGACCTTCATCGGCATTGGTGCTGTGGTCGGCGCTGCCATCATCGCCTTCGACAGCTGGCTGAAGTCGCGCAACGCCCGCTTCCGCGTGCCGGTGCTGGCCGCCGCTATCGGCATCTACCTGCCGCTGGAACTGATGGTGCCGATCTTCCTCGGCGGCCTGATCGCCCATCTGGTCGAGCGCTTCCACAAGGTGCGCGCCGATGACGAAGAAGGCCGCGACCGCGTGCACAAGCCGGGCGTGCTGTTTGCCGCCGGCCTGATCACGGGTGAGGCACTGATGGGCATCGCCATCGCGATTCCGATCGTGGTCAGCAGCCGCGCCGACGTGCTGGCGGTGCCGTTCCACCTGCCGGGCGCACAGTGGATCGGCCTGGCCGTGCTGTTCCTGGTCGGCTGGCTGATCTATCGCACCGGCAAGTACGCCAAGGCGTAAGCAATGGGGTCGGACGCCTTCCCGCAGGGAAGGACTCCGACCCCGCGCTGACAGCGTCTGGGGTCAGGGCCGATTCCGCCGGAATCGGATCCGACCCCGGCGTCCCCACAAACCGCGCTACGGCGCGGTTTGCTGTTTCTGGCGATTGCCCGCCTGCAGCCATGACCGATGGCCTTGGCAGCCCCGGCCATGCGGGCCTACCATCGGTTTTTTGCCGTCCTGCGGAGACCCCGATGAAACTGCGTCATGCCCTGCTGCCACTGAGCCTGCTGGCCGCCCTGCCCAGCGTCGCCGCTGCCCGTGGCCTGGAAGTCCGCGACATGGTGGCCATGGACCGCGTCTCCGCACCGGTATTGACCGCTGACGGCGGCACCGTGGTGTTCGCCAAGCGCAGCGTGGATGCCAATCTCAAGGCCTCCACCGCGCTGTACGCG
The DNA here is from genome assembly GCF_001807895.1 of Stenotrophomonas sp. HMSC10F07. Classification (NCBI taxonomy): domain Bacteria; kingdom Pseudomonadati; phylum Pseudomonadota; class Gammaproteobacteria; order Lysobacterales; family Lysobacteraceae; genus Stenotrophomonas; species Stenotrophomonas sp. HMSC10F07. Next base: position 18,831 of record NZ_KV791362.1, on the reverse strand, counting down.
CGCAACCTGCGCACCCGCGATGCAGCGCCGCCGAAGCAGATCACCCCGGCCGGCTGGAACGTCAATTCCGCTTCGCTGTCGGCCGATGGCCAGACCGTGTATTTCCTCAGTGCCAGGAACGGCAGCCAGCAGCTGTACGCGCAGCCGATCAGCGGCGGCACCCCGCGCCAGCTGACCGACTTCCCGGTCGACGTGGACAGCTACCGTGTGTCGCCGCAGGACGACCGCGTGTTGTTCAGCGCCGGCGTGTTCCAGGCGTGCGCCTCGGACCTGGCCTGCACCGAGAAGAAGCTGAAGGAAAAGAAGGACGCCAAGGCCAGCGGCCAGGTGTGGGATTCGCTGTTCGTGCGCCATTGGGACACCTGGAACGACGGTCGCCGCAACACCCTGTTCGTCGCTCCGCTGCCGGCAGCCAAGGCCGGTGCAGTCAAGGGCGCTTCGGCGCTGAGCGCGACCATCGATGGTGATGCGCCGTCCAAGCCGTTCGGCGGCAATGACGACTTCGTTTGGTCGCCGGACGGCGCCAGCGTGGTGGCCAGCATCCGCGTGGCCGGCAAGCAGGAGCCGTGGTCGACCAACTTCGACCTGTACCGCTTCGACGCCGCCGGCAAGCAGGCGCCGGTCAACCTGACGGCCTCCAACCCGGCCTGGGATGCCGGCCCGGTGTTCAGTGCCGACGGCAAGACGCTGTTCTACCGTGCGATGAAGCGCCCGGGCTTCGAGGCCGACCGCTTCGGCCTGATGGCGATGGACGTTGCCAGCGGCAAGAGCCGCGAGATTGCCCCGCAGTGGGATCGTTCGGCCGGTGGCATCACCCTGTCCGCCGACGGCGCCAGCATCTACACCACCGCCGACGACCTCGGCGAACACCCGCTGTTCCAGATCGACGTGGCCAGCGGCAAGGCCACCAAGCTGATCGGCGACGGCAGCGTGACCGCGGTCGACGTGGCCGGCAACAGCGTGGCGATCACCCGCAACAGCCTGAAGAGCAACGACCAGGTGCTGGTCGGCCTGCTGCCGGCCGCGGGCGAAGCCATCGGCGAACTGCGCGCGCTGACCCCGGCCGCAGGCGAGGTGCTGAAGGACGTGTCCTTCGGCGACTACGAGCAGTTCGAGTTCAAGGGCTGGAACAACGACACCGTGCACGGCTACGTGGTCAAGCCGCACAACTACCAGGAAGGCAAGTCCTACCCGGTGGCGTTCCTGATCCACGGCGGCCCGCAGGGCAGCTTCGGCAATGGCTGGAGCTACCGCTGGAACCCGCAGACCTACGCGGGCCAGGGCTACGCGGTGGTGATGATCGACTTCCACGGCTCCACCGGCTATGGCCAGGCATTCACCGATGCGATCAGCCAGCACTGGGGCGACCGCCCGCTGGAAGACCTGCAGAAGGGCTGGGATGCGGCACTGAAGAAGTATTCCTTCCTCAACGGTGACAAGGCCTGCGCGCTGGGCGCCAGCTACGGCGGCTTCATGGTCAACTGGATCGCCGGCAACTGGAACGGCCCGTTCAAGTGCCTGGTCAACCACGACGGCGTGTTCGACCAGCGCATGATGGGCTACGCCACCGAAGAACTGTGGTTCACCGAGTGGGAGCAGGGCGGCACGCCGTACCAGAAGGCCGCCAACTACGAGAAGTTCAACCCGGTCAACCACGTGGCGGACTGGAAGAAGCCGATCCTGGTCATCCACGGCCAGCAGGACTTCCGCATTCCGGTCGAGCAGGGCCTGGCCGCGTTCACCGCCGCCCAGCGCCAGGGCATCGAATCGAAGTTCCTGTACTTCCCGGATGAAAACCACTGGGTGCTGAAGCCGAACAACAGCATCCTGTGGCATGACACCGTCAATGCCTGGCTGAAGCAGCACATCGGCAATTGATGATTGCAGCGCCGCCCTTCGTGGCGGCGCTTTTGTTTCACCCTCTGCTTTACCGGTGGGTGCCGACCGTTGGTCGGTGCACCTTCCGGATCTGCCGCCAACAGCAGCCGGCCAGCGGCCGGCTCTACCAGAGCGCCTGCATGCCTTCGACTGCCCTGATCCAGAACGACATCGTCGTCTTCGGTTTGATCGCCGCCACCCTTGGCGCCGTGTTCTGGACCGCCTCGCGAGAGCAGGGCCTGTGGAAGCGCGTCTACACCTTCGTGCCGGCCCTGCTGCTGTGTTACCTGATTCCCGGCATCTACAACACTGTGGGCCTGATCGACGGGCAGAACACCCGGCTCTACAACCCGATCGCGCGCGACATCCTGCTGCCGGCGGCGCTGATCCTGCTGACCCTTGCGGTCGACATCAAGGGCATCCTGCGGCTTGGCCCGAAGCTGGTGCTGATGTACCTGGGTGCCTCGGCCAGCATCATGTTCGGTGCGGTGGTGGCGTTCCTGCTGATGCGTGCCGTGCATCCGGAAACCGTGGCCGGAGACACCTGGGCCGGCATGGCCGCGCTGGCGGGCAGCTGGATCGGCGGCGGCGCCAACATGCTGGCGATGCGTGAAGTGTTCGACGTCAATGCGACCACCTTCGGACAGTTCGCGGTGGTCGACGTCGGGGTCGGCTACGTATGGATGGCCGCGCTGATCTTCCTGGCCGGGCGCGCGGCGAAGATCGACGCGCGCAGTGGCGCCGATACCTCGGCCATCGATGAGCTGAAGGAGCGCATCGCGCGCTTCCAGGCCGAACACGAACGCATTCCCAGCCTGACCGACCTGATGCTGATCGTGGCGGTGGCCTTCGGCGGTGTCGGCCTGGCTCACGCCATTGGCGCACCGCTGGCGGCGTGGTTCAAGGCGAATGTCAGCTGGGCTGCGCAGTTCAGCCTGGACGCGCCGTTCGTGTGGGTGGTGGTGCTGTCGACCACGCTCGGCCTCAGCCTGAGTTTCACCCGTGCGCGCAACCTGGAAGGCGCGGGCGCATCGCGCCTGGGCTCGCTGCTGCTGTACTTCCTGATCGCCTGCATCGGCATGCAGATGGATCTGCTGGCGCTGCTGGACCGCCCGTGGCTGTTCCTGCTGGGCATCATCTGGATCAGCGTGCACATCGTGCTGCTGTGGTGCCTGGGCAAGCTGCTGAAGGTACCGTTCTTCTATTTCGCCATCGGTTCGCAGTCGAACATCGGTGGCCCAGCCTCGGCGCCGGTGGTGGCCGCGGCGTTCCATCCGGCCCTGGCGCCGGTCGGCGTGCTGCTGGGGACGATGGGCTATGCCACCGGCACGTACCTGGCCTACATCGTCGGCATCACCCTGCGCGCGCTGGCCGGGCAGGGCTGATACGGTGATGGGGTGATGGGGTCAGATCCCTTTTGCGACGCAAAAAGGATCTGACCCCGGTTCCCGGTGAATCACGCCACCGGCAAGCCGCGTTCGATCAACCACGCCTTCGCGTCTTCGGCGTCCTGTTCAAACCACGCCTGGGTAGATCCCAGCCGATACGTATATCCCCACGCATCCATGTCGGCCATCAGCCGCTGGCTGCCGACACCGGGCAGCTGCCCGGCCAGCACGATCTGCAGGTAGCAGGTCGCGTCTTCCTCGGCCACCGAGTCGGTGGCATCGGTGTGCACCTGCGCACGCCGCTCCGGCGGCAGTACGATCAGGTGGCAGGCCTCATGCAGCATCGAGTGCACGGGCGTGTCATCGCGTACGTACACGTTGCTGGCGATGATGCCGGCCTCTGGCTCGCCCCAGTAACTGCCGGGAATCGGTTCACCGGCCGCCACGTGGTGCAGCCGAAGGCCATGCGCGGCGAGCAGGCGCTGCGCGTCGGCGAAGGCGATGTCGCCCACGCAGGTGATGTCCACGGCGGTTGTCGTATCGGTCATGCGGGTCAGACAGCCCCGCCCATGCAGGCACGGGCGGGGCAGGGGATCAGGGCTTGTCCGGGCCTTCGGGCAGCGCCACGGAAATGTCCAGCACGTCGTGCTGGCCATCCTTTACCAGGTCGACCTTCACCGCATCGACGTCGATGTTCACGTACTTCTTGATCACTTCCAGCAGCTCGCGCTGCAGCAGCGGCAGGTAGTCCGGGCCACCACGGTGGCTGCGTTCCTGCGCGATGATGATCTGCAGGCGGTTCTTGGCGGTTTCGGCGGTGGTCTTCTTCGCTTTGAGGAAATCAAACAGGCCCATGCTTACCCTCCGAACAGCTTGCTGAAGAAGCCCTTCTTCTCGACGTTGGTGAAGCGCATCGGGCGTTCTTCGCCGAGGATGCGCGCGACGGCGTCTTCATAGGCCTGGCCGGCAGCGGATTCGACATCCAGAATGACCGGCTCGCCCTTGTTGGAGGCGTTGAGCACGTCGCCCGATTCCGGAATCACGCCGATCGCCTTCAGGCCGAGCACTTCCTCGACGTCGGCGATGCTCAGCATCTCGCCGCTTTCCACGCGCAGCGGGGTGTAGCGGGTCAGCAGCAGGAAGGCCGGCACGTCCTGGCCGGACTCGGCCTTGTGGGTCTTCGAGTCGAGCAGGCCGATGATGCGGTCGGAGTCGCGCACCGACGACACTTCCGGGTTCACCACCACCACCGCACGATCGGCGAAATACATCGCCAGGAAGGCACCCTTCTCGATGCCGGCCGGGGAGTCGCAGATGATGTAGTCGAAACCGTCGGCGGCCAGGTCTTTCAGGACCTTGCCCACGCCTTCCTGGGTCAGTGCGTCCTTGTCGCGGGTCTGCGAGGCGGCCAGCACGTACAGGTTGTCAAAGCGCTTGTCCTTGATCAGGGCCTGCTTGAGGGTGGCTTCGCCGTGCACGACGTTGACGAAGTCATACACCACGCGGCGTTCGCAGCCCATGATCAGGTCGAGGTTGCGCAGGCCGACGTCGAAGTCGATCACCGCCACCTTCTTGCCGCGCCGCGCCAGGCCGCAGGCCAGGCTCGCGCTGGAAGTGGTCTTGCCGACGCCGCCCTTGCCGGAGGTGACTACGATGATTTCAGCCAAAGGACTTCTCCTGATGATTCTGTTTGGGGGCTGCGTCAGTCCAGCGCAGCGATCTTGATCTGGTCCTGTTCCAGCCAGACCTGCACGGCCTTGCCGCGCAGGTTGTCCGGGACATCGTCCAGTACCTTGTAATGGCCGGCAATGGCGACCAGTTCCGCATGGAAATCACGGCAGAAAATGCGTGCCGCAGTGTTGCCCTGGGCCCCTGCCAGCGCGCGGCCGCGCAGGGTGCCGTAGATGTGGATGCTGCCATCGGCAATGACCTCGGCGCCGGCGCCGACGGTGGCCATCACGGTCAGGTCGCAGTTCTCCGCGTACAGCTGCTGGCCCGAACGCACGTTGCCCAGCTGCATGCGGCCCGGCTTCGGTGCAGCCGCGTCGGCCACCTTGGCCACCGGCGTTGCCGGGGCCGGCTTCGGTTCGGCACGGGCTGCGCGGCGCGGCTCCGGTGCAGGCGGCGGCGGGGCCGGTTCGGCCTCGGCACGCTCGTATTGCGCTCGGAACTTGGCCAGCAGCGGCAGGCCGAGCTGCTGCGAGAGCAGGTCGATCGCGCTGGTGCCATAGGCAAGCGCCACCGGCAGCACGCCGGCGCTGCGCAGGCCATCGACCAGCGCCTGCGCGGTGGCCACATCCGGCACCTGGCTCAGGCCGCCGAAGTCGAGGATCACCGCGGCGCGGCCGAACAGCTTCGGGGCGCGGGTCACGCGCTCGCGCATTTCCTGCACGAGGCGTTCGACATCAAGGGTGCGGATGCGCAGGTTGGCGATGCCCACCTGGCCGATCTTCAGTTCACCGGCCTGTTCGTAATCGAAATTCACCGCCACGCTCAGGTCCCCGTCGGCCGCTGTGCCTGCGCCGGCAGCTGCCGTGCGCGTGTCCATGCCACATCCGGCAGCTTGCCGCCGTAGGTCTCCTTGACCCAGGGGTTGCTGCACAGTTCCTTGGCCAGCATGCTGGCGCGCACATCGACCTGCGGCATCGTGTTCTGGCCCAGCTCGCGGAAGCCGAAGCTGCCGTGGAAGAGCAGGGCGGCATCGGCGCCATGGTCGAGGAAGACTTCGCAGGTCATCTGCGGGTAGCGCAGTTCGGCGAAGCTCTGCGCGTCGGCATAGAACGCACGGCCGACGCCGCCGCCACGACGGCGGCTGGCGACCACGATGCGGTCGATATAGAAGAACGGGGTGTCCAGCTGCTGCTTGAACCAGGCGAAATTGCTGCTGTCGTGCTGGCTGTCGCTGCCAAAGCCGATCAGGAAGCCGGCCAGGTTGCCGTCGCGCTCGGCGACGCGGAAGTATTCAGCGGTTTCATAGAACAGGCGCAGGCGGGCCGCATCCAGGGGAAGGATGGCCAGGCCAGCATTGTTGTTCAAAGCCAGGACGGAATCGAGCTCGTGCTCGCGCACGTCGCGGATGACAATCGACATTGTGACTCCGTGGGGTAACGCGGTTGGTCCATCAAGGGACCCTGCGCACGATTATTGCATGCCCGGGGTGGGCTGCGGCATGAACAGGCGACTGCAGGGGCATGACTTCCGTGGGAGTGCGCGACGCAGGCCGGGCCCGTAGAGTGCTGGCATGTTGGGAGTCCTCAGCCATACCCGCGTCCTCCGCCTGGCCGGCCTGTTCACCTGGGTCATGGTCGGCCTGCCGCTGGCGTACTCGCAGTTCGAGAACCTGCACAGCCGCGCTGACATGGGCGGCTGGGCGATCCTGCTGTTCGTTGCCTACCTGTCCTTCGGCACGGCCTACTACTGGCTGACCCGCATCCTGCGCAGCGACAGCCACACCAGCTGGCTGGACCGCAGCCTGCTGCTGTTGCTGACGGTCTCGGCGCTGGGGGTCAGCTTCCTCAGCGGGTCGGGCCTGGGCAGCATCCTGATGATGGTGGCCGCCGGGGTCATTCCGTGGATGCTGTCGGTACGGCTGGGGGTGCTGTGGCTGCTGGTCAGCCAGCTGGCCGTGGCTCCGGTCTACTACATGCTGCTGCGCTTCCCGCTGTTCGAAGCGGTGATGCAGTCGCTGCTGTACGGCGGCTTCTCCATGTTCATCTTCGTGACCAGCCTGGTTGCGCGTCAGCAGACCGAGGCCCGCGACGAGCAGCGCCGGCTCAATTCAGAGCTGCGCGCCACCCGCGCCCTGCTGGCCGAGAGCGCACGGGTCAACGAGCGCACCCGCATTTCGCGCGAACTGCATGACCTGCTGGGCCACCAGCTGACCGCGCTGACCTTGAACCTGGAGGTCGCCGGGCACCTGGCCGAGGGCCAGGCCCTGGATCACGTGAAGCGCTCGCACGCGCTGGCCAAGCTGTTGCTGGGCAACGTGCGCGAGGTCGTGAGCCAGCTGCGCGAGACCGGCGCGATCGATCTGGCCGCGGCCCTGCGCCCGCTGACCGAGAACGTGCCCTCGCTGGACATCCAGCTGGAGATCGAGGATCCGCTGAACGTGGAGGACCCGCAGCGGGCCCACGTACTGCTGCGCTGCACCCAGGAGATCATCACCAACGCGGTGCGCCATGCCAGTGCCCGCCACCTGTGGATCAAGGTGTACCGTGAAGCCCCCGATCGGGTGGTGGTCGAGGCCCGCGACGACGGTGTCGGCGCGGATATGGTCAATGTGGGCAATGGCTTGCGCGGCATGCGCGAGCGCCTGCAACAATGTGGTGGCCAGCTGCAGATCGAAACCCGCCCCGGTGAGGGTTTCCGGCTGCGGGCGACGGTGCCGGCAACGGTGCTGGTGGCGGCCCTTACCAAGGTTCCTGAAGGAGTGCGTTGATGATTCGCGTCTGCCTGGTCGACGACCAAACCCTGGTGCGGCAGGGAATCCGCTCCCTGCTGGCGCTCGACGACGGCATCGAGGTGGTGGCCGAGGCCGGCGACGGCCGGCAGGCGGTCGAGCTGATCCCCCAGGTACGCCCCGACGTGGTGCTGATGGACATGCGCATGCCGGTGATGTCGGGGCTGGAGGCCCTGCAGGTGCTGTCGAGGCAGGAACAGCTGCCGCCGACCATCATCCTCACTACCTTCGACGACGATCAGCTGGTGCTGGCCGGGCTCAAGGCCGGTGCCAAGGGCTACCTGCTCAAGGACGTCACCCTGGCACAGCTGGTCGGTGCCATCCGCACCGTGGCCGACGGGGGATCGCTGGTGCAGCCGGCGGTAACCCAGCGCCTGCTGTCCGGCCTGGAGCACATGCGCAATGAATTCGTCAGCCTGGACCGCCCGGACCCGCTGACCGACCGCGAGACCGAGATCCTGCGGCTGATGGCCAGTGGCTTCTCCAACAAGGAGATCGCCAATTCGCTGGGCGTCGCCGAGGGCACCATCAAGAACCACGTGTCCAACATCCTTTCCAAGCTGGGTGTGCGCGACCGTACGCGTGCCGTATTGAAGGCCTTCGAACTCCAGCTGGTATAAGAAAAATCTTTCAAGTACAAAGACTTGGGTCGTGGCCGGGGGTTTCCGCCAGGGTTGACCCCTACTTGCCGGGTAGCGGTATGCGTTACCCTTCGAATCCTTTGTCCATACAAATACGCAGCCGGCAGGGAAACCGGTGCGCCAATCCCGATAAACAATGCCCGCGAAGCCTGCTAGGATTGGCGCTTCGCTTCAATCAACCCGGCCGTGGGATCGGCCCCGGAGACTCTCTGAATGACCCGTATTATCGAGTTCCTGATCGCCTTGGGGATCGTGGCTGGCCTGTTCGTCATCATTGGCGTATGTCTGCCGGGCGAGCGTCACATCACCGAAAGCATCGAGACCAACCGCAAGATGACGATCGTGTACGACACGGTCAGCAGCCTGCGCCGCTTCAAGGACTGGAACCCGCTGGTACTGCGCGATCCCGCCGTTGACCTGAAGCTGTCCGGCCCGGCCTCGGGTGTCGGTGCCACCCTCGACTTCACCTCCAAGGACCTGGGTACCGGTTCCTGGAAGATCACCGAAGCCGAAGAGAACAAGCGTGTTGTGATCGCCATCGAGGACGCCACCAAGGGTCACGACAAGGTCACCACCTTCAACCTGGAGCCGACCGGCAAGGGCGGTCGCAACGTCAAGATCACCCAGGACTACTCGGTGAAGTACGGCTTCGACCTGTTCGGCCGTTACGCCGGCCTGTATGTCAGCCGCCAGATCGGCGACGACATCAAGATGGGTCTGTCGCGCATGGCCAACATGCTCGCAACCGTGCCGAACGTGGACTACCGCACGCCGGAAGCCCCGCTGACCGACCTGGCCATCGTTGAAGTGCCGGCCGAGAACCTGCTGGTGGTCAACGCCGGCAACGTGGACCGCGGTCAGGACACCATCACCAAGTCCATCAAGGACAACCAGGAGTGGATCAAGCGCGTGATGGAGGCCAATGGCCTTGAAGCTGCCGGTCCGTTCCGCATCATCACCACCGACTTCGGCCAGGAGAAGTACGCCTTCGACATTGCCCAGCCGGTGAAGAAGAAGGGTGCCGAAGGTGCTGCTGCCGACGAGCTGACCGTCAAGATCGACGGCGGCGCTCCGGTCAAGTACGTGCACGTTGCTCCGCACCGTTCGGCGCATGCGGCCTACACCGGCCACATGGCGGGTCTGGACGTGGCGCGCAACGGCCTGCGTGCCTGGGCCGTGACCTCGGGCAACGAAGTCATCGACCGTCCGTACGAAACCTGGAAGGACGGCATCGACAAGTCGTTCACCCCGGAAGGTACCTACGACATCTACTGGGCCGTCAAGTAATCCCCGGCTGCCCCATGTAGTGTTGGACACGAAAACGCGCCGCTCATTGCGGCGCGTTTTTTTTCATCCGGCGCCCGGCAAGGGGCGCTGCGCAAGGAGCCCTCATGTTCAATCTGGAACGTCGCGCACGTAAGCCTTCCCTGCTGGCCTGCCTGGGGGCGCTGTTGGCTGCCGTCTCGATCGGCCTGTCTGCCTATGCATCGCATGGCGTGGCCGACCCGTTGGCGCAGCAGCATCTGAACATGGCGGCGCTGTATGCGTTCGCGCATGGCGCGGTGCTGGTGGCGCTTGGGCCGCGCGCGCAGGGGGTGATCGCACACCTGGCGCTGTACGTGCTGCTGCTGGGGGTCCTGCTGTTTTCCGGCAGCCTGGTGGGTGGGGCGTTGTGGCAGTGGCCGACACGGATGGCGCCGATCGGTGGCACCAGCATGATGGCTGGATGGGTGTTGCTGGCGATCAATGCGTTGAGGCGGTGACTGAGTCGACGGCGTCGTTTCGATCCCTGCTGATGCGATCTGCATCGCTCAGGGGCGTTACTTTTCTTTTCGCGCGAAAAGAAAAGCAACCAGAAGAGACGCGCCGCCGGCCGCGAGCCGATGCTGCGCACCGGTCCCCTGTGCTCCTCGGCCCGTCGAGGGGCGGTGCGGAGAGCAGCCGAGCATGGCTCGGCTCTACAG
>NZ_KV791362.1:0-8481 GCF_001807895.1 Stenotrophomonas sp. HMSC10F07 | reverse complement strand
CGGAGAGCAGCCGAGCATGGCTCGGCTCTACAGAATCGCAAGCACCTCTTCACCCTCGCCGGACCTGCGGTGCTCGGCTCGCTTGAAGGCGGACCCAACAGCCGCGCGCTGACCCGTTGTAGAGACTTCGAGCGAAGCGACCCGGTTTTGTCTTTGCTCTCTTGTTCCATCCCGTGGCGGACGCACGCGGAATCCGCCCGGACAGCTCCATGAATTTCGCCTTGCGGTCGCCACGAGGGGCTCAGCCGTTGGCCGGTCTCCAGCACCAGTGCCAGGGTTCGTAGACGATGCCGTGCGGGTTGTCGCGCGGGTAGCTCAGCTGGAAGCCATGCGCGCCGGCATGCACCTGTAGCCAGGCGAACGCGTCGGTAGCGTCGAACGATTCCTCGGCCGGGGCATCGCCCGGCGTGCCGATGTCCAGCGCATGGCCGCTATGGTGTTCACTGAACCCCGGCGCGGCATTGACCTTCAGGATCTCGGCCACGCTCAGCCCGCGCGCCCGTTTCCGTTCGAAGATGCCCAGTTGGTAGGCATGGCTGCGGAAGCCGGAGATTGCATCCAGCGCGATGCCATCGCGCGCTGCATGCAGGCGCATCCGCCGCCAGCCCTGTGCAGCGCCGCGGCGCAGCCACAGCGGGCGGGCGAAGCGGTCGCGCCCAGCAAAGTGAAGCAGGCACGGTTCGGGTTCCAGCGGCAGGCCGCTGTCGTCGGCATAGCGCTGGGCATCCAGGCCGAGCTGCTGCAGGCGCTGCTGCAGCCCGGCGAGGGGCAGCCACTGCGCTTCCAGATTTGCACCGAACGGCCGGGCCGCGGCTGCATCCAGCAAGGCCAGTGCTTCCTCGGCCCCGGGCTCGCGCGCCAGGCGCGGCACCATGGCGTGCACGCCGTGTTCCACCACCGCCGCCAGGTAACGGCCATCGCACTTGCGCCGCAGCACCCAGTTCGCTCGTGACAGCAGGCGCGCGTCGAGATTGCTGCGCGCACGCAGCAGGCCGGCCGGCCACAACTCGATGGCTTCGGTATTGATCAGCAGGGGCAGGCGTCGTTGCATCGCCGCAGCTTACTGCCGCGGGCCCGGCACGGCCACCTTGCGCAGTGCTTCCAGCAGCGCCTGTGGCCGATCGAGACTGAGCAGCAGGGTGCTGCCATCGCGGACCGGCAGGGCGAGGACGCTCGCGCGGTTGGTGACCAGCGCGAAACCCTTGCCACCGCCCTGCAGGCGAAAGTGACCGGAATAGAAGCCCGGCATCGCGTAGCCGTTGGTCTTGAAGCGGATGCCATAGCGGGGGGCACGCTGCAGGTCGACCACCTCGGCCTGGTCCAGCCGCAACTGCGCCACCGGAACGCGGCGGCGGTACATCGTCGAACGCACGTCCAGCATGCCATCGGCCAGTTCCACCCGTCGGCGGAAGAATGCTGCGCCCAGCCCGATGCCTAGCGCTGCAATGACCAGCAGACTCCAGGCGGCGCTGCCGCCCATCCGGAACCAGGGTGGCGACAGCGTTACTTCGATCCAGGGCGCCGTCGCCGGCGCCTTGTACAACTGCGCATACAGGCAGGCCACGAAGGCGGCGAGCAGGGGCAGCACGATCCACAGCACGCGCAACGGCGAGCTCTCGGCCACCTCGTACTGTTTCGGATCGCTGGCGCCCATGGCTCAGGCCTCCTTCTTGAACACCAGCATCGCCGGGCGCATCGGTGCGGGGATGATGATGTTGACCAGTTCCCAGCCCAGTTGGCCCTGGCGGCTCAGCTCGCTCTGGATGTCCTCGGCCTTGAGCAGGCCCATCATGGACGTCTTGACCTCGATCGTCTGGTAGCTCCAACGCTTGCTCATTCCATGTCCTCCGAAGATGGCGTGGGTTTCGGCAGGCGTCCTGCCTTGCGCAGGGCGTCGCGCAGCACGTATTCGATCTGTGCGTTGAGGCTGCGCAGCTCGTCGTCAGCCCAGCGTTGCGCCGCGGCCAGGACCTCGGCGTTGATGCGCAGCGGATAGGCTTTCTTCTCACTCATGCAAGCTCCTGGCGGGGCGGTGGGGCGCCCCGTTGCGAGGGTGGTTCAGTACAGCGAACCGGCGTTGACGATCGGCTGGGTGCCGCGGTCCGAGCACAGCACGGTCAGCAGGTTGCTGACCATGTGCGCCTTGCGTTCCTCATCCAGCTGCACCACGCCGTTCTTCTGCAGTTCGGCCAGGGCCATTTCAACCATGCCGACCGCACCGGCCACGATGCGCGTGCGTGCAGCGATCACTGCGTTGGCCTGCTGCCGCTGCAGCATCGCCTGGGCGATTTCGGCGGCGTAGGCGAGGTGGCTGATGCGTGCGTCGATCACCTGCACGCCAGCGTCGGCCAGGCGTTCGGCCAGCTCGTTCTTCAGGTGCTGGGAGATCTCGCTGGCATGGCTGCGCAGCGCCAGCTGTCCCTCCTCGTGCTGGTCGTAGGGATAGCTGGTGGCCATCGCGCGCAACGCCGATTCGGACTGGATGTGCACGAAGCTCTCGTAGTCGTCCACGTTGTAGACGGCCTCGGAGGCATCGACCACCTGCCAGACGATGACCGCAGCAATCTCGATCGGGCTGCCGTCCAGCTCGTTGACCTTCAGCTTGCCGCTCTCGAAGTTGCGCACGCGCTGGCTGACCCGGCGCTTGGCATAGAAGGGGTTGTTCCAGCGCAGGCCGTTGTCCTTGACGGTGCCGATGTACTTGCCGAACAGGCTCAGCACCGCCGCCTGGTTGGGCTGGATGGTGTACAGGCCGGCCAGGATGAAGACCGCAGCGAAGATCACCAGCATGCCGGCCAGCATCAGCAGCAGGTTCGGTGAGCCGGAACCGGTCCTGGTCGTCGCCCCGAGTACGAACAGTGCGGTACCCGCCAGCGCGACCAGCAGGGATCCGGCCAGGGTGCCCAGGCCGTTGAGGGAGGCAAGCGACTTCTCTTTCATGGCGGTACGTCCTTGAGGGTTCGAATTGAAGATATCAAAGTGATATCACTTTTCGACTACCGTTCGTCGGATGCCATGACCCGGGTGCGCGGCCAGCTAGAATGCCCACCCGCCTTCACGTCGCTGCTGGAACCGCCATGGCCAAGCTTGGAACTCCGTTGTCTCCCTCCGCCACCCGCGTGCTGCTGCTGGGCTCGGGCGAACTCGGCAAGGAGGTGGCCATCGAGCTGCAGCGGCTGGGCGTGGAAGTGATCGCCGCTGACCGCTACGCCGATGCCCCGGCCATGCAGGTCGCCCACCGCTCGCACGTGATCGACATGCTCGATGCGATGGCGCTGCGCGCCCTGATCGCCCAGGAGCAGCCACATCTGGTGGTGCCGGAGATCGAGGCCATCCATACCGAGACCCTGGTCCAGCTGGAGCAGGAGCAAGGCCTGCGGGTGATCCCGACCGCACGCGCCGCGCGCCTGACCATGGACCGCGAGGGCATCCGCCGCCTCGCCGCCGAAACCCTGGGCCTGCCGACCTCGCCCTACCGCTTCGTCGATACCGAGGCCGAATACCGCGCTGCCGTGGCTGCCATCGGTCTGCCGTGCGTGGTCAAGCCGGTGATGTCGTCCTCGGGCAAGGGCCAGAGCACCCTGCGCAGCGAAGCGGACATCGCTCCGGCCTGGGAGTACGCACAGACCGGTGGCCGTGCCGGTGCCGGCCGCTGCATCGTCGAAGGCTTCATCGATTTCGACTACGAGATCACCCTGTTGACCGTGCGCCATGCCGGCGGCACCTCATTCTGTGCGCCGATCGGCCACCTGCAGAAGGATGGCGATTACCGCGAAAGCTGGCAGCCGCAGCCGATGTCGAGCGCGGCACTGGCGCGTGCCGAAGAGATTTCGCGTGCGATCACCGACGACCTTGGCGGCTGGGGCCTGTTCGGCGTCGAGCTGTTCGTGAAGGGCGACGAGGTGTGGTTCAGCGAAGTGTCGCCGCGCCCGCACGATACCGGCCTGGTGACCCTGGTTTCGCAGGAACTGAGCGAGTTCGCGCTGCACGCGCGCGCGATCCTCGGCCTGCCGGTTCCGGTGATCCGCCAGAGTGGCCCGTCGGCGTCGTGCGCGCTGTTGGCACACGGCGAGGGTGTGCCGTACTTCAACAATGTCGCCGCCGCGCTGCAGGTACCGGATACCGCCGTGCGCCTGTTCGGCAAGCCGAGCGTGCATGGCCACCGCCGCGTCGGTGTGACCCTGGCGCGCGCGGAAACCATCGACGAAGCACGCGCCATCGCGCGTGATGCCGCCTACGCCATCGGCGTCGAACTGCGCCCCTGAAAAAGGAGCGACGACCAACGGTCGTCGCCTACCGAAACCCGGTGGGTACCGACCGTTGGTCGGTACGCTCAACGTGCAGTCGACTCTACCGCACGTCCACCCACACCAGATGGTGGTCGCTGCCGTCGGCGATCTTCGCTTCCGGGCTTTCATTGGCCGGCCAGAAGATGCCGCTGCCCACGTACTCGAAACCGGTCGAGGGAAGCACGTAGTCCAGGCGCATGGTGCCGGACTTCGGGCCGAAATCGCCGGTGGCGTGGAACGGTGCGCCCTTGCGTTCGATGCCCTTGGCCGCATAGGCCAGGCTGGTCTGCTCGCCGCCGACGCTGCGCGGGGTGGGGTAGCGCAGCACGCGCGCGTTCTCGATCAGCTCGACGATCGCCTCGTGGCGGCCATCGCCATCGACCGGGTCGTTGTTCAGATCGCCGAGGATCACGAAGCGCGCGTCCTCCGCCAAGCCGCCGCACTGGCCCTTGTCGTCGCACAGCCAGGGCTTGTCACCCTTGGACAGGTATTCCTGCCACAGGCGCAGTTCGTCGTGGTTGCGTGCCGCGTTGCGCTTTTCCGGGCCGTCGAACACCGGCGGGGTCGGGTGCGAGACCAGCGCGTGCACCACGCCGGCCGGGGTCTTCACCGGCACGTCCCAATGCGACTTCGACGACAGGCGCAGCTGCGACCACACATGGTCGTTGTAGAAGCTCTGGCCGGTACGTGGGTCGACCGGGCGGATCGCGCCGGGCATCGCGCTCCACTTCAGCAGCTGGAAGCTGCGCACCTTGGCTTCGTCGATCGGGTAGCGCGACAGCACCAGCATGCCGTACTGGCCGGGGTGCAGGCCGTAGCCCCAGGCATCGTTGCCGCGGCTGCGGCCTTCGCCGCCGACCACGCCGTTGTTGTCCAGATCCAGGCCGCTGGGCACACCGGTGTTGACCGGCGCCAGGTAGCGGTAGGCAAAGTGCAGCGGCTTGCCGCCGCCGGGCTGGGCGACTTCCAGGTAGCGCTTCTGGAACAGGTCGGCGGCGCGATGGGCATCGTCGAAATCGAATTCGTTCAGCAGTACCAGGTCCGGGCGCACCTGCTGCAGCACGGCGGCGATCTTGCGTGCGTGCTCGCTGTCGCCCTCCAGTTCCTTGATCAGGCCACCGGCATCATCGGAGTACAGCGAAGTGTTGTAGGTGGCCAGGCGCAGCGCAGTGGACGGCTTCTCAGTCATCGCGGGGGACGTGGCAAAGGCGGGGGCGGTGGCGCCGCAGAGCAGGGCCAGGGCGAGGATCAGGGGTTTGGCGTTCATCCCCCTATTCTGCACCCGGCCCGGTGTCAGCGGTTTGTCAGCGCCCGTCCAGTTCGTTGTCGAAATCGTGCCAGCGGCGGCCGTCGTAGGCCTCAAGGGGATGGAAGCGGCGCTTGTAGTCCATCTTCTGGTGCCCGCGGATCCAGTAGCCCAGGTACACGTGCGGCAACCCCTCGCGGCGCGCCCACTCGATCTGTTGGAGGATCGCGAAGGTACCCAGCCCGCGCGCGGCGTGGTCCGGGTCGAAGAAGGTGTAGACCGCCGACAGGCCATGCTCGGTGACGTCGGTCACCGCCACCCCCAGCAACTGGCTGGGCTGGCCGTCGTGGCCGGGCAGGCGCATCTCCATGAAGCGGGTGTGCGACCAGCTGCCGATCAGGAACTGCTCGAACTCGTGCGGGCCATGGTCGTCCATGCCGCCATTGGCGTGGCGGTGGGTGAGGTAGCGGTGATACAGCGCGAACAGGTCGTCACGGGCGGTGGCGGCGGTGATCCGCACCTCCAGGTCGTCATTGCGGGCGGCACAGCGGCGCTGGCTGCGGTCCGGGGCGAAGCGGGCCACCGGGATGCGCACCGCCACGCAGGCCTGGCAGTGCGCGCAGTGCGGCCGGTAGACCAGATCACCGCTGCGGCGGAAGCCCCAGCTCAGTGCCAGCGGGTACAGGCCACCCAGCCGGCGATCGTGCGGATCCAGCACCAGGTCGCGCGCCACCCGGTCGGACCAGTACCCGCAGGGGTGCTCGCCGGTCTGGAAAAGCCGCAGTTCGTCGTCTCTATCGCCGTGTAGTGCCATGGGCACAGCATAGCCCCAGCCCGTCGCAGTGGCGGCGACTGTCCGCCGGATGAATGGATCTGGCAGCAGCGTCAACCGATGTCGCGCCCGGGCGTTGTTGTCACTCGAGGGTGAAGTGATCACCCCGACGCAATTCCCATTCCCAGGAGTGACCCCATGATCCGTACCCCCCTGCTGCTGGCCCTGCTGCTCGGCACTTCCGCCTCCGGCATCGCCCTGGCGGCCGACACCCCGGCCACGTCGGCGCAGCGCCCGGCCAAGCTGGACACCAATGGCGACGGCGTGATCGACCGCAGCGAGGCGGCTGCCAACCCGCGCCTGGCCGCGAAGTTCGACGAGCTGGACAGGAACAAGGACGGCAAGCTCTCGCGCGATGAGATGCCGCGCTGGCAGCATGGCCGCCGTGGCCACGGCGGTGAGCGCTGGGCCAGACTGGACGTCAACAAGGACGGCCGCATCAGCCGCGACGAGGCCAAGGCCGACCCGCGCCTGGCCGCGCGCTTCGAACAGCTCGACCTCAACAAGGACGGTTACCTGGACAAGGCTGACCGCGAGCTGCGCATGAAGCAGCATCGTGATGCCTGGTTTGCTGCCGCCGACACCAACAAGGATGGCCAGCTGAGCAAGGCCGAGTTCGACGCGGCCAAGGGCCCGATGCACGGTGGCCCGCGCCAAGGCGGTCCGCGCGACGGCGGTGCACCGAAGTCGCAGCGCTGATTCATCGCGCGCTGACCGACCACGACGCCGGCGTACTGCCGGCGTCGTGCGTTGAGGCCCTAGCGGCCGCTGGAATGGGCCACGGCATACAGCACGACGCCCAGCACCACGATGTTCATGGCGATGATCCCGGTACGCCCATACAGCGATTCATACACCCAGTTGGTGCCGGTGCGCCCACGCCGCGACGAATCGCGCGCGATCAGCGGCGCCATGATCTGCTGCAGCGGTCCCAGGCACTGGTAGTTCACCAGACCCATGCCGAGCACCAGCACCAGCAGATGCACCCACGTCGGGGTCTGCAGCAGTACCACCGCCAGCACTGCCAGGCAGCAGGCCATGGCTGTCCAGGTGTTCATGCGCACAAAGCGCCAGACCCGCGCGCGTTCGGCATCGGTCTTGGCATAGGACAGCAGGAATCGACCGCCCAGGTAGCTGCCGATCACGCCGCCGGCAACGCCACCAGCGAACGCGCCCCAAGTGCTGGCCGGAATCATGTGCAGGTAGCCCAGGGTGGCGGTGACCGAGCCCATGGCTGTACCCCCGGCCACGCTGGCCCCGCCCAGGCCCAGCTTGCTGCTGCCCACGCCGACGCCGGCGCTCAGCAGGATCGCGGCACTGGCGGTGCCGGGTGCGGCCACCAGCACCATCGACACCACGGCGGTGGCGAAGGCGGCGCTCGGCGCGCTGCTGCGCGCGAACTCACCGAAGCGCTGCAGCAGGCCGTCGCGCACCAGCGCGCGGGCGCGCGACAGGCGCTTGCGCACGGCGGCGTCGCTGAGCCCGAGCAGGTCGGCCACCTGCTGCGAGCGCTGGCCTTCGCGGTAGTACAGCAACAGGACTTCGCGGCTGTCGGCGGGCAGGGTGGGGATGATGTCCTCGGCGGCGATTTCTTCCTCCACCCGTTGCAGGCGATCGGCTGCGCCCGGGGACGGATCGGCGGCCATCCCCATCGCCACCTCGGCCGCCTCGCCGGTCAGTGGACGGCCACGCTGGGCGCGCAGCCAGTCGCGGGCGAGGTTGCGGGTGATCTGCCGCAGCCACGGCAGGAAGCTGGTCGCGCTGCGCAGCTGGTGCAGCTGCTGCCAGCCCTTCACAAAGGCTTCCTGGGCGATGTCCTCGCTGGCCTGGCGGTCCCGGGTGATGGCCAGCGCGATGGCGGTGACCGTGTTCTGGCAGGCCAGCACGATGCGGCCGTAGGCGTGCTGGCAACCGCTGGCGGCGGCGGGCAGTTCGCGTTCCAGGGTCTGGTCGATCGATGCGGTGAACGTCGTCATGGCGGCGGCTCTCCGGGGGGATTGTGTCCCATGACGGAGCCGCGCGCGAAGTGTGACCAGCATTCTGTGCGGTAGTGCCGGCCGCTGGCCGGCATCCTCATGACAAAAAGGGGACGGAGGGGATTAAGTCGTTTGTGC
>NZ_KV791361.1:27412-77883 GCF_001807895.1 Stenotrophomonas sp. HMSC10F07 | reverse complement strand
GGGTCGGATCCGCAGGATCCGACCCCGGCACGCTTCAGCCGCCCAGGCGGAAGGTCGGGTTGG
This sequence comes from Stenotrophomonas sp. HMSC10F07, assembly GCF_001807895.1. NCBI lineage: Bacteria > Pseudomonadati > Pseudomonadota > Gammaproteobacteria > Lysobacterales > Lysobacteraceae > Stenotrophomonas > Stenotrophomonas sp. HMSC10F07. Next base: position 77,820 of record NZ_KV791361.1, on the reverse strand, counting down.
AGAGTTCGCGCAGGAAGTGGTTGAAGATGCTCGGCTGCATGGCCAGCATGAAGATCACGCCGAACGCCGCACCTGCCAGGTGCGCGCTGTGGTTGATGCGATCGCCGCCGCGCTTGTCCATCCAGATGCTGTAGCCGACGTAGAACGCGGCATAGATGATCGCCGGTGCCGGGATGAAGAACACCAGGATGATCGACCACGGCTTGATCAGGATGAAGGCGAACAGCACCGCCGACACCGCACCGGATGCCCCGAGGCTGAGGTAGTTCGGATTCTTCTGGTTCTTCAGGTAGCTGGGCAGGATCGAGACCAGCAGCGCGCCGATGTAGAACGCCGGGTAGGTCAGGTAGCTGCCGGTCAACTGCACCATCACGCTCTCGATGAATCCCCCGAAGAAGAACAGGGTGATCATGTTGAAGATCAGGTGCGACCAGTCGGCGTGGATGAAGCCATAGGTCACCAGCCGGTCGTACTGGCGATGGCGGTCGACGGCCGGCGGCCACAGGATCAGGCGGTCGGCCAGCTTGCGGTTGTTGAACGCCATCCACGACAGGATGGCGGTGATGGCGATCAACAGCAGATTGACGGGGGTCATGTCAGGCTCAGGCGCTACGGTAGTTGTCGACCATACGATAGCGTTTCGCGTACCAACCGAAGGCCAACGCCGCGACGAAGGCGAAACCGGCGAAGAAGAACATCAGGAACGCCGCTTCGCTCAGGCCCGTACTGGCGATCCTGTGGGTCACGGCATCGTTGCGCACGGCAGCGTTCGACAGCAGCACCCACAGGTTGCCGATGGTGGTGGTCAGGTTCCAGAAGCTCATCACCACGCCCTTCATCGCCTGCGGCGCCTGGCTGTAGGCGAACTCCAGGCCGGTGGCCGAGACCAGCACCTCACCGAAGGTCAGCAGCGCATACGGCAGCATCTGCCAGAAGATCGACATGGCGTTGCCGCCGTCCATCACCACCTGGATGCCGCCGACCACGATCCAGGCCAGGCCGCTGAAGGCGATGCCGGCGGTCATGCGGCGCAGCGCGGTCGGCTCGAAGCCGAAGCGGCGCAGGGCCGGGTACAGCACCAGGTTGTTGAACGGAATCAGGATCATCACCAGCAGCGGATTCAGTGCCTGCATCTGCGAGGCGGTGAACCAGCTCGGCATCTGCATCTGCTGGCCCTGCAGGACCCAGGTCGAGGCCTTCTGGTCGAACAGCGAGAAGAACGGCGTGGTCAGCGCGAAGATCACCAGCACGCGCAGCACCGAGCGCACGCCTTCCACGGCTTCGGCCGGATGCTGGCCGCGGGCGCGATCGAGCTGCAGCCAGGTGCCACCACCGATGCCCGCCAGGATCGACACCAGCGCCAGGCACAGGCAGATCACGATGCCCAGCGAGCCGACCAGGCCGAACGAGGCTGCAGCCAGCGCCAGGCCGAGCACGGCGATCACCAGGCCCGGACGGCCCTGGCCGGCCACGCGCGTGGTCAGCGCGGTACGCACCACGTTGGCGAACGAATGCGGATCCTTCGGCGGCAGCGGCACCAGCACGTAGCGCTTGCGGCCCAGCCAGAACACGAAGGTAGCAATGAACATCAGGATGCCCGGGATACCGAACGCCCACTGCGGCCCCCAGTTCTTCAGTACCAGCGGGATCAGCAGCGAGGCGAACAGCGAACCGAAGTTGATGATCCAGTAGAAGGCGTCGAAGACGATCTTGGCCAGGTGCTTGTTGCTCTGGTCGAACTGGTCGCCCATGAACGAGGCCACCAGCGGCTTGATGCCACCGGCACCCAGCGCGATCAGGCCCAGGCCGAGGAAGAAGCCCTCGCGGCTGTTCTCGAACAGCGCCAGGCACAGGTGGCCGGCGCAGTAGACCAGGCTGAACCAGAGGATCGTGTGGTACTTGCCGAAGAACCTGTCGGCCAGCCAGCCACCGAGCAGCGGGAAGAAATACACGCCGATCATGAAGCTGTGCATGATGTCCTTGGCTTCACCGGCACGGCCTTCCGCAGTGATTTCCTGCAGCAGCAGCGAGGTGATCAGGAACTGCACCAGGATGTTGCGCATCCCGTAGAAACTGAACCGTTCGCAGGCCTCATTGCCGATGATGTACGGAATCTGGCGCGGCATCTTTCCTTGGCCGGCGATGGGGGCGACTGCGTCGTGGCTCATCCTGTAAGGCATTCCTGCAAAGCGAAAGGCGCAAGGTTACCGGAACCGGGGCTTGCGAAGCACGCTGCAGGGCTGCATGACAACGGTGCCAATCCATGGCAGGCAGTGCAGGCCCTGCCGGAAGTCACGGCACCTGCACGACAAAAGCGTAAACTTATCGTTATGCGCCCCCTCGCCCCCGCCCGCCTCCTGCTCAGCTGTCTCGTGCTGCTGCCGGCGTTGCAGGTACAGGCGCGGCCGCAGGCGCCGGCCGCCGCCAGTGAGAGCGCGCCCCGGCAGCTGACCGTGGCCGCGCTGGAGTTGCCCAGCCGCGATGACGCGCAATGGAAGCAACGCCGCGAGCAGGTCGCACAACTGCTGACTGACCTGCAGCCGGACGTGATCTCGGTGCAGCAGGTGCTGCAGCAGCAAGGCCGCAACCCGGCCTGCTGGCTGGCCAGCCGGCTGCGCTACAGTTGCGACTTCGTCACCGCCGACCCACCCAGCCAGCCACTGCGGCATGGCAACGCCATGCTGACCCGGCTGCCGGTGAGCGAGGACGGCGTGACCCTGCTGCATCCTCCCGGCACCTTCAGTGCGGCCGGCATGATGCGGCTGAAGCTGGGCGAGGCGCTGGTCAACATCTATGTGGCGCGGCTGCGCCCGGACCCGGACGAGGCCACCGCCCGCCAACACCAGACCAGCGACCTGATGACCTGGATCGGCGCCACCGCCGAAGGCATGCCCAGCCTGATCGCGGGCGACTTTTCGGCCAGCACGGTGGAGCTGGTGCGTAGCACGCCCGGCTTCCAGCCGGCACGGCGCAATCCCGGCGGCCGCGCCGAGCCGCCTGCAGCCAGTGGTGGCGGCGCCAGTGGCCACGGCTTGGACGTGCTGTTCCAGGTCAAGCACTTCGGCGGCATCCGCCAGCAGCCGATCCTGCTGCCCGCCGACGGCGACCTGCCCGGACTGCGCCTGGGCGTGTTGGCAACCCTGCGCCTGCAGGACGATACGGCCACTGCCGAATAGGTCGTGCCGGCCGCTGGCCGGCTCCCCGGGGACCACACGATTGCGGGCCAGCGGCCGGCGCTACCGAATGAATCCTGCAACAGGAAAGGCCGGGGTCTCCCCCGGCCTTTCCACTCATCCCATCACCGCAATCAGGCGATCGCTTCCTGGTAACGGCGCTCGACTTCATTCCAGTCGATGACGTTGAAGAACGCGCCGATGTATTCCGGGCGGCGGTTCTGGTACTTCAGGTAGTACGCGTGCTCCCAAACGTCCAGGCCGAGGATCGGCGTGTTGCCTTCCATCAGCGGGCTGTCCTGGTTGCCGGTGCTCTCGACCACGACCTTCTTGTCCGGGGTCACGCTCAGCCATGCCCAGCCACTGCCGAAACGGGTCAGCGCCGCCTTGGTGAAGGCATCCTTGAACTTGTCGAAACCGCCCAGGTCCTTGTCGATGGCCTTGGCCACGTCACCCACCGGGTTGCCGCCCGCGTTCGGGGCCATCACGGTCCAGAACAGCGAGTGGTTGGCATGGCCACCACCGTTGTTGCGCACCGGACCCTGCAGGTTCTCCGGCAGCGACTTGAGCTTCTTCACCAGCTCTTCGACCGGCAGGTCAGCGTATTCGGTGCCTTCCAGCGCCGCGTTGACGTTGTTGATGTAGGTCTGGTGATGCTTGGTGTGATGGATTTCCATCGTCGCCGCATCGATATGCGGCTCCAGCGCGTCGTAGGCGTAGGACAGCTTGGGCAGGGTGTAGGCCATGATGCATCTCCTGATTGCGAGGGCACCCGACGATGTCGGGCGGTGCGCGGTGAATGATGGGGACAGACCCGCAGATTACCAAGGGGGATGTAAAGGAAATTGCGTCCTGCCAGTGAGCACGACGGCAATTGTTACGCAGCAGTGACGCGGCACCCTCCTCATGCGCCATGCAGCGCGCAGGCGCTACAGTGCGTGCACCACCCTCGCCCGCCCCTGCCCATGCGCAACCCCCGGCTGCTGATCACCGCCATCGCCCTGCTGCTGCTCGGCCTGGTCGCCAACCATTTCCTGCAGCGGCCGCCGACGCCACAGTTCGCACCGGACCTGCAGGGCACACCCGCCGCGCCTGCGCCGGCCGCGCCCGGTGCAGGTGACCACGGCCTGCCCGCGTTCCTGCCCACCGAAGCACGCCAGACCATTGCCCTGATCCAACGAGGCGGTCCATTCCCGCACCGCCAGGACGGCAGCACCTTCGGCAACCGTGAACAGCAATTGCCGCAACGTCCGCGTGGCTACTACCGCGAGTACACCGTCGACACCCCCGGCGCACGCACGCGTGGCACGCGCCGCATCGTCACCGGCGGCGATCCGCCGGAGGCGTGGTACTACACCGACGACCACTACGAATCGTTCCGCAGCTTCACCGTACCGGCCCAAGGAGCGCAGTGATGAGCCACGATGATTTCGGCCTCGGCCTGCATGACATCAATAATGCCGGCGTCTATGCCATCGACAGCGATGACATCGGCGCACTGGCCGCAGCAATGCGCGATGCCAGCCTCAAGGTGATCCGCATTGACCTGGAAGGCGTGACGAACAAGCGCACCCTGCTCGCCCGGCTCGCCGCGCAACTGGATTTCCCGGCCGGTTTCGGCGGCAACTGGGATGCACTGTCAGACAATCTGCGTGATCTGCAATGGCTGCCGGCCAACGGCTACGCGCTGTTCCTGGCCGACGTGGATGCACTGCGTGCCAACGCACAGAGGGACTTCGACACCCTGCTGGACGTGATGGATGAAGCCAGCCGCGATTGGGTCGGTCGCGATGTACCGTTCTGGGTGTTCCTGTCACAGAGCGCGTAGGGGCAACGCCCTGGTAGAGGCCGACCTTGGTCGGCATGGGCGTGTCCCCGCATGGATCATCCACGCATGGCGTGGATCTACCCGGCGCAGCTGGATGCACAGTAGATCCACGCCATGCGTGGATGCGCCGTCCTAGCGGCTGCCGTTGTCTTCCTGCAGTTCTTTCTTGAACGGAATGTCCGGCGGCGGCCGTGCCACGGCCGGCTGGTCCTGCATGTTGGGGTTGGTCAGGCCACAGCCACCGCCGGCCTGCAGGATCGAAATGACGCAGGAAATCCTCGTGTTGGTGCCCGGCAGTGGAATCTCCATCGCCTTGACGCCCTTGCGCACCCATTCGGCCAGCAGCGATTCCTGTGGCACCCAGTACTTGTCGAACGACGTCGGCGTGTAGTCGTACGGCGGACGTTTCAGCCATGTGCCCGATTGCGCGATGCGCTCCTTGCTCCAGCCGTCGTTGGCGCCACCGGGCGCACCTCGCTCGGCGTGGCCGTCGCCGTCCTGGCCCGGCACGCGTACGCTGCCATCGGCATTGAACAGGCCATTGCCCCTGCCGGCGGCACTGGCCTGGCGGGCACCGCCATTGCTGCCGTCGCGGCTGCGGCTGGAAGATCCCCAGTCATCGCCCTTGGCCGGTGTCGCCCAGTTGCCGGGATCGGGGGCCGGGCGCGCTCCTGCGTTTGCCGGTGTGCTGCTGGAGGCTGACGGACGCGTGCTGCTGCTCGTCTGCGCCGCGCGGCCTTGGGCCGCAGCCGCAGGCGTCACGGTGGCACTGCCACTGGAGGATGCCGGTGCCACCGCCGGTGCCGGGGCCACTTCACGCTCCCGCACCTGTACATCACGGCCGGTGGGCGCGCGTACGGCGGGCTCACGCCCGGCCACCGCCGCCATCCGCACCTGCGGATCGGCCACGGCCTGCACTTCACGTTCAAGCACCTGCACGTCCTGCTGTGGCACGCGAACCTGCATTTCAGGGCTGCGCAGCGGTTGGGGCGCGACGGGCGCTTCGACGATGCTGACTTCGCGTTCGCGCACCTGGATGTCACGCACCTGAGGTGTGCGCACGGCCAGCTCCGGGGTGCGCACCTGGGCAGGCGCCGGCGACGCGTGCACCGGCTGCACGCTGCGCTCGCGTACGCTGGGCGTGCTGTCCCGCGGCACGACGCTGACTTCGGTTCGCGGCACGCTGACCGGCGGCACCACGAAATCCGTGCTGGCCTGCGCCACCTCGGTGGCCTGGACCGGCGAAGGCGGCGGCGCGGCAACCGGCGCCGGCTCAGCTTCGGCTGGCGGCGGAGGAACACTGGCGGTCGGCGCGGATGCAGGGGAAGACGCAGCGGCTTCGACAGTCGCCGGGCGCGGGGCAGGAGCTGTGGCGGCACCGGCCTGCTGCCCCGTCGCAACCCGACCTGCCGCAGCGGCCGCAGCGACTTCGGCGCCTGGCTGATCGCCCCCGCCTTCCTGGGTCGCGCGGCCGACGAACTCCACCTGCACGCGCTCGCCCTCGGTACCCTGTTCGTCTGGCGCAGTGGTGCGGATCACCGCCACCCACAGCAGCAGCATGAAGAACAGCAGGTGCAGCAATGCGCTGATCAGTGCCGAGGTCCAGCGCATCCAGCGCTGGTCGCGTGGCGCAGCGTCCCAGTCCTGCCAGAACAGACGGCGCAACGCCTGCCACAGCGACAGCTGCGGCGATTGGCCTGGCCGGGCGGGCAGCGGACGCGGCAGCAATACCGCAATCATTTCGCGGGCGTGCAGCGGTCGCGGCAGCGGCCCCAGCGAGCGCAGCCACAACGCCCAGCCATAAGGCAGGCGCGTGGTCTTCTCAAGGACAGCGCGGGGCTGCTGGCGCACCAGCAGCAGATCGATGAGTTGCTCGGCCCGGCTCAGAGGCACGCGTCAGCGATCAGGCGACGTTGTCGCGCGGGATGTACGGCGCGTGGCCGCTGTCGTGGTCGGTCGCGTCGCGCACGGCGGTCACGCCCGGCACGCGGCCCATCAGGGTCTTTTCGATGCCCTGCTTGAGCGTCACGTCGGCCATGCCGCAGCCCTGGCAACCACCGCCGAAGCGCAGCAGCACCACGCCGTCGGACGAGACTTCCTGCACGGCCACCTTGCCGCCATGCGAGGCCAGCTGCGGATTGACTTCGTTCTCCACCACCCAGTGCACGCGCTCCACCAGCGAAGCCGCATCACCGGGCGCTTCACCCTTGATGCGCGGCGCCTTGATGGTCAGCTGCTGGGCACCTGCAGCGCCGGCGACGATGTCGATCTCGGCACCGTCGAGCCAGCCAACGCTGCCGGCATCGACATAGAGGGTGAAGCCATCGCAGTCCACCGCCCACTCGTCGCCCAGCAGGTCGGTGGGTTCGGCGAACTCCAGCCGCGCGTCGGCGCGCGGGGTACCGGGGTCGACCGCGCTCAGGCGCACGCCCATGCCAGGCACGCCCTCGCGTTCGATCAGCTTGCGGAAATGGGTCTGGGCAGTGTCGGAGATCTGGATCATCAGGCTATTCTAGCCAAGTAAGCGTCAGCCGCTCATTCGGTTTATACACCGTCCGGCGCATTGTTCAGTCAACACGAGGTGGAGATTCCCATGGCCGACCTGATTCCACTGGCCCAGGCCCGTTGCGTGCCACGCAAAGGCAGCGACCACAAGCTCGGCGAAGCCCGCCTGGCCGAACTGCTGCCGCAGGTTCCCGGCTGGGAGCTGAGCGAGGGCGGGCAGGCCCTGACGCGCACCTTCCGCTTCAAGGATTACTACGCCACCATGGCCTTCGTGAACGCGCTGGCCTGGATTGCCCATCGCGAGGACCACCATCCGGACCTGGGCGTGCACTACGACCGCGCGGTCGTGCGCTTTTCCACCCACGACGTGGGTGGCCTGAGCGAGAACGACTTCATCTGCGCGGCAAAGACTTCGGCCCTGACGGAGCAACTACCATGAACGTACGCTTGCTGAGCCTGTCCCTGATCGCTGCGACCGGCCTGGCCGGCTGTGGTTCATCCGAACCGCCGGCACCGCCACCGCCTCCGCCGACCGAAGTCGCAGCGGTGAAGACGCCGCCGCCGCAGTACCCGCTTGAACTGGCCTGCATGGGCGTGGGCGGCACCAGTACGTTCAAGGTGACCATCGGCACCGACGGCAAGCCGAGCGAAGTGGCCCTGCTGACTGGCGCCGGCAACCCGCAGCTGGACGAGCTGGCCAAGACTGCCGTGCAGGGCTGGCAGTTCAATGCCGCCACCCGCAACGGCCAGCCGGTGCCGGCCACCATCCAGGTGCCGGTCAGCTTCAACCCGCCGCAGCCGAAGCCGGACCAGTGCTTCGCCATTGAAGAGCGCCTGCGCCGCGGCGGCTGATCGCACGCACCCGACGAGGCCAGCCGGCGCCCGCCTCGCCCTCGCCGCCCCGGCCCTGTCCGGGGCGGCTGTCTGTTGACCAGGACTGCGTCGGTAGATGCTGCAGATTCCCCCCGAAAACATCTGGATTGCGCTGGCGGTCACCCTCGCGGCCGGCCTCGCCACTGCGATCGGCAGCCTGCTGGTGCTGTTCTCGCGCCGCCCCAACCCGCGCCTGCTGGCCTTTGGCCTGGCCTTCGCCGGCGGCGCGATGGTCTATGTGTCGCTGTCGGAAATCCTCAACAAGTCCATTGCTTCGTTCGCACTGGCCCATGGCGAGCGCACCGGTTTCACCTACGGCACCCTCGCGTTCCTGCTTGGCGTGATCGTGATCGTGCTGATCGACCACTTCATTCCCAACCCGCATGACAGCCTGGACAAGCAGGATCCCGCGTTCCGCGAGAACAGCCGCGAGTACCTGAAGCGGGTCGCGCTGCTGACTTCCGTCGCGATCACCGCGCACAATTTCCCGGAAGGGCTGGCGACCTTCTTCGCCACGCTGGAAAGCCCGTCGGTGGGCATGCCACTGGCCTTTGCGATTGCCATCCACAACATCCCCGAGGGCATCGCGATCGCGGTGCCGGTGTACTTCGCCACCCAGAACAAGGCCTATGCATTCAGCGCCAGCCTGCTGTCGGGTCTGGCCGAGCCGGTGGGCGCGGCGCTCGGCTACTGGTTGCTGTCCGGGTCGCTTTCGCACGCCACCTTCGGCTGGGTGTTCGGGCTGATTGCCGGCGTGATGGTGTTCCTGGCACTGGATGAACTGCTGCCGGCCGCCAAGCGCTATGCGAAGGGCCACGAGACCGTTTATGGGCTGGTGGCGGGCATGGGCACGCTGGCGATCAGCCTGGTGCTGTTCAAGTGGTGAGGGGTTTGCAGCCAACGGGCTGAGCCCCCTCGCGGCTGGTACGTCCCACAGTATCGAGAGGTCACGGGCGGGTATGGGCCTACGCTGCGGATGTCCGGGTCCGCCTTGTAGCGAGCCGAGCACCGCAGGTCCGGCGAGGGCGAAGAGGCGCGGGTGTCTGAGCGCAGCGAGTTCCGCGCCGTCCCTCGGCGGACCGAGGAGCGCAGGGCACCGGCGCGCAGCGCCGGCTCGCGGATGGCGGCGTGTTTCTTTGGTTACTTTCTTTGCACGAGCAAAGAAAGTGACAAGCCCACTCTCCGCAGGGAAGCGACGGCGCCGACCAAGCACCCGGCGCCGCCGAACCGCCGTCAGCGCAGCCGGTCCAGCGCCTCGACCAGCTCATCGGCCAGCGGCGCGTTCAGCACATACGGACTCTTGCCGTCATCCAGTGCAAACTCCAGCGAGGCCGCGTGCAGAAACAGTCGCTTCAGCCCGATCTGCTCACGAAGCCGCTTGTTGACCGCAGGATCGCCGTATTTGTCGTCACCGGCCACCGGATGGCCCAGATGCTGGGCATGCACGCGGATCTGATGGGTGCGGCCGGTTTCGATGCGCACCTCGCAGTAGGAATGGCCGCTGCGGCGCTCCAGCACCCGGAAGTGACTGATCGATTCCTTGCCGATCGCATTGACCTGTACATGGCGCTCGCCGCCTTGGCGCAGGCCCACGTGCAGCGGCGCGTCGACGGTCATCACGCCGTCCGGCATGCGGCCGGCCAGCAGGGTCAGATAGCGCTTGCGGATGCCGGCGCCGTGGTCTTCACGCAACAGCGCCTGCAGTTCGCTCAGTGCTGAACGCTTCTTGGCCACGATCAGCAGGCCCGAGGTGTCGCGATCCAGCCGATGGACCAGCTCCAGTGTCTGTCCCGGGCGCAAGGCGCGCAGGGTCTCGATGGCACCGAAGCTGATGCCGCTGCCGCCGTGGCTGGCCACGCCGGAGGGCTTGTTCAGGGCCAGCAGCCGGGCGTCCTCGAAGACGATGGCCTGCTCCAGGCGGCGCATGAACGCCTCCGGCGGACCGGCCTTGTCTCCTTCCTCGCTGAGACGGACCGGCGGCACACGCACCTCATCGCCCGCCTCCAGCTTGCGCTCGGCCTTGGCGCGGCCGCCGTTCACCCGAACCTGCCCACTGCGCACCAGCTTGTACACCAGGCTGCGCGGGGCTCCCTTCAGCTGGCCGAGCAGGAAGTTGTCCAGGCGCTGGCCGGCGCGGTCGGCGGGAACGGTGATCATGCGCACGGAAGGCTTGTCGCCAGCGGGTTTGGTCGGGTCTTGGGCGGTCATCAGGCTGTTTATTCTGTTACACTCGGGGGGCGAGATAAGGGATTGATTTCGTTGGAAGTTACTCAGGGCCAGAAGCCCAGCTTCCGACGAATCCGGCACAGTGCGCGACCACCGCCCGCGGGGCGGCCATGTTAGCGGCTCACCGGCCTTCCCGGCCATCGCCGGATGCCTGACACGCAACCGTGCTGAACATGTCCCGCGTGGCGCTCCAGCCTGGCTGACAGCTGCCTGCGGCCCTGCAACACCCAAAAACCCATAAGAGTGAAGCGCTCCCGCGGCCTGCCGTGGTGTCGTAGCGCTGGAAACCCAAGCCGCCCTCCCCGCGCTTGCGCGAATGGGCGGCGAGCCGTGTCCAGAGGCGAAACCCCATGGCGTTCCGCGCGGTAGCCGCTTGCGAGGAACGCAACAATGAAGCGAATGCTGATCAACGCCACGCAGGCTGAAGAGCTGCGTGTTGCCATCGTGGATGGCCAGTCGTTGTATGACATCGACATCGAACAGCCGTCGAAGGAACAGAAGAAGTCCAACATCTACAAGGGCCGGATCTTCCGCATCGAGCCCTCGCTGGAAGCCGCCTTCGTCGAGTATGGCGGTGGCCGCCATGGCTTCCTGCCGCTGAAGGAGATTTCCCGCGACTACTTCCAGGCCGGTGTCGACCACAACAAGGCCGGTATCCGCGAGCTGCTGAAGGAAGGCCAGGAGATCGTTGTCCAGGTCGACAAGGAAGAGCGTGGCAACAAGGGCGCCGCCCTGACCACGTTCATCTCGCTGGCCGGCCGCTACATGGTGCTGATGCCGAACTCGCCCAGCGCCGGCGGTGTGTCCCGCCGCATCGAGGGCGAAGACCGTGCCGCGCTGAAGGAGGCCCTGGACAAGCTGAACATTCCCGACGACATGGGGGTGATCATCCGCACCGCCGGCGTCGGTCGCGATGCGGAAGAGCTGCAGTGGGACCTGGACTACCTGCTCAACGTCTGGCGCGCCATCGCCGAAGCCGCACTGAGCAAGCCGGCCCCGTTCCTGATCTACCAGGAATCACGCCTGATCGTGCGCGCCCTGCGTGACTACCTGCGCGCCGACATCGGCGAGATCCTGGTGGACACCGAGGAGATGTACGAGCACGCCCGCGAGTTCATGCAGCAGGTGATGCCGCAGACCCTGCGCAAGCTCAAGCACTACAAGGACGACATCCCGCTGTTCAACCGCTTCCAGATCGAGTCGCAGATCGAAGGTGCCTACGAGCGCAACGTGCGCCTGCCGTCGGGTGGCTCGATCGTGGTCGACCAGACCGAAGCACTGACCGCAGTCGACGTGAACTCCTCGCGCGCCACCAAGGGCAGCGACATCGAGGACACCGCGTTCCAGACCAACCTGGAAGCGGCCGAGGAAGTGGCTCGCCAACTGCGCCTGCGCGACCTGGGCGGCCTGGTGGTGATCGACTTCATCGACATGGCCTCCAACAAGCACCAGCGCGAGGTCGAGAACCGCCTGGCCAACGCGCTGAAGTACGACCGTGCCCGCGTGCAGGTCGGCCGCATCTCGCGCTTCGGCCTGCTGGAAATGAGCCGCCAGCGCCTGCGCCCGAGCCTGGGCGAATCCAGCCAGATCGTCTGCCCGCGTTGCGACGGCCACGGCCGCATGCGCAGCGTCGAGTCGCTGTCGCTGTCGATCATCCGCGTCGCCGAAGAGCACGCGATGAAGGAGAACACCGGGCAGGTGCTGGTCCAGGCGCCGGTGGAGATCGCCAACTACCTGTTGAACGAGAAGCGCAGCGCCCTGCGCGAGATCGAGCAGCGCCACGAAGCGCCGATCGTGATCGTCGCCGACGAGCAGCTGCACACCCCGCACTATGCCGTCACCCGCCTGCGTGAGAACGAGCTGGGTGAAGAGAGCAGCAAGCCCAGCTACCAGCGCGGCACCCCGCGCAAGCTGCCGGTGCACGCCCTGACCAAGGGCCAGCTGAACATCCCGCCGCCGGCAGTGACCCAGGTCAAGCACACCTCTCCCGCCCCGGTGCGCGAGGAAGCGGCTCCGGCTGCAGCCGCTCCGGCTCCGGTCGTGGCAGCGCCAGTGGCGCCGGCTCCGAGTGGCGGCGTGATTGGTTGGCTCAAGCGCGTGTTCGGTGGCGAGCCGGCACCGGCGCCGGCTCCGGCCGCCCCGGCTCCGCGCCAGCAGCAGGACGGTGGTCGCAAGGACCGCAACAAGGATCGCAACAAGGATCGCAAGGACCGTCGCGACGAAAACCGTGGCAACGGTGGCAACGGCAACGCGCAGCAGCAGAAGGATGGCGGCAACCGCAAGGACCGTGCTGAGCAGCGCAACAAGGACGGCCGCAACAACGGCAATGCCCAGCAGCAGCCGCAGCAGGGCAGGCAGAAAGAGCCGCAGCAGAAGGATGGCCAGCAGCAGCCGCAGCAGCAGAACAAGCCGCGCAACGAGCAGCAGGGCCAGAACCAGAACCAGCCGAAGCTGAAGCAGCCCAAGCAGCCGCGCCAGCAGCAGGACGGTGACAAGCCGGCCGAGAAGCCGCAGCGCAGCGTCGCCGAAGCCCCGGTTGAAGGTGTGACCGCGGCAGCAGCTGTGGCCGCCAACGCCGTCGCCGCCAACGTGGTGACCGCGCAGGAAGCCACTGCACCGGTCGCCCCGGTTGCCCCGGTGGCCGCCGCTCCGGTGGACGCAGTACCGGTCGAGACCGCTGCCGGCGAGGCCGAAGTGGTTGCGGTTGCCGGTGAAGAGACTGCAGCCGACGCCCATGGCGAGCAGGCTGGCGAAGGTGCAACCCGCCGCCGTCGCGGCCGTCGTGGCGGCCGTCGTCGTCGTCGCGGTGGCGCCGAGAACGCTGCCGGTGGTGACGGCCTGGGCGATGACCAGGACGAGGGTGACGAGGGTGATGACGCCGAGGGCGTCGAGCCGAACGTCGACAGTGCCGCCCCGGCCACTCCGGTCGCCGCCGCACAGCCGACCCGTGCGCAGCCGGAATTCGATTTCGATGACGAAGCCGAACCAGTTGCTGTCGAAGCCGAGAAGCCGGTCCGTACTGCCGCCGCTGCTGTCGCCGCACCGGTGGCGGTGGTGAGCAGCGCCGTGGTCGAGACTGCCGCACCGATCACCGCCGAAGTGCCGGCGGCGGTTGAAGCCGCAGCCAAGGCAGAGCCGGTGTCCTCGCCGGTGCAGACCAGCATGCTCGATGCCATCGACGCAGCAACCCCGGCGCAACCGGTGGCTGTTGCCGCACCGGCGGTCGAAGCAAAGCCGGTCGCGGTGGAAGCAGCCCCGGTGGCTGAAGTCGCTCAGGCGATCGAAGCGAAGCCGGCGGCAGTCGAGGCTGCACCGGTGGCTGAAGCCAAGCCGGCCGCTACCGAAGCCGCTCCGGTGGCAGAAGCCAAGCCGGAGATCGTTGAGGCTGCTCCGGTGGTTGAAGCCAAGCCGGTCGTCGAGACCGCGCCGGTGGCCGAACAGCCGGTCGCTCCGGTGGCAGTTGAAGCCGCACCGGTGGAAGCTGCGGCCCCGGTCGCCGATGCAGTGGTGACACCGTCGATCGATCCGGTCGCCGATGGCCACGCCGATGCGGCAGCCCAGGCGGCCGAAGCCAAGGCCGACGAAGAAGGCGAAGAAGGCGCCAAGCGCACGCCGCCGGCGAACTGATCGCGCCTTGATCGCGTGAAAAAGCGGCGGGGATCGATGATCCCCGCCGCTTCTGTTTGTGCGCCAGGCGCGTGCAGCGCTCTGGGAGGCCAACCCTGGTCGGCGCCGTTGTTGGAGCGAACGCGGACACGTCCGTGCCAACCCAGGGTGGCACCTACCAGGACATCAGCGCGTCGGAGCGAACTGCAGGCGGGTCCACACGCCGTAGTGGTCCGAGGCCCAGCGACCACTGTCATCGGGCTGGTCGAACAGGAGCTTGGCCTCGCGTGCAACCATCGCGTCCTGCTGGAAGAAGATGTGGTCGATCCGCGAGGCCACCGGGTAGTAGTGCCTGTTCAGCGTACTGACCCCGGCCAGGTCGGTGTTGACGTGCACGCTGCCGTAGCTGTCACCGTAATGGCTGCGCAGCTCGCTCAGGTCGCTGGCATCGACCAGTGCGTTGAAGTCGCCCGCGATCACCACCGGTGCGCCGGCCGAGGTGCTGGCGATGAAGCGCAGCAGATCCTCGACCTGGGTGCGACGGATGCGCTGGCCATTCTCGTCGCTGCGCTCGTTGAAGTGGGTGGCATAGACGTTGACCGCCTTGCCGTCCACATCGATACGCAGATGGGCGACGGTCCGATAATCGTCCAGCGGCCGCAACAGGTGCTCACCTTGGGCGAGGATCGGGCGCCGGCTCAGCAGCGCGTTGCCGTAACGTTTCGGCGCGCCCACCGGATCGGTGGAGACGAAGATGTACCTGTAGCCCAGCTGGCTGGCCAGCCACTGTGCCTGGTTGCGCACGTTACGGCGTTGGATCACCTCCTGCAGGGCAACCGCATCCGGCTGCAGGCGCTTGAGTTCGGCCAGGATGGTGCGGCGGCGGCTCGGCCAGTCCTCGCGGTCGTGATGCAGGTTGAAGGTCACCATGCTCATGCCTGGCGCGCTGGCGACGTCAGCCGCCGTCGCGGCGGTTGGCACGGCTGCCATCACCGCACCCGGCAATGCCAATGCAATGGCCAGTCCCAGGGCACGCACGGCCGTGCGCACCCTTGCCCCCTGCTGCTTCATCGTTACTGCCCCTTGCGCTCGGCGCGGCGCACCGCGCCCGGTACATCGATCTCGACCCGCGCCGGCAGCTGGTGCACGTGCAGTTCCCTGTTGGTCCATTCGGCCGCTTCGCCGTTGATGGTCGCCTCACCCGGATCACCGGCGTACGGCCACGGCAAGACCACGCCACCGACCGGTGGCACCAGGCCCGGCTGCACCTCCAGCACCAGCTGCTTGTCGCTGCGCTGCAGGTGGTAGTTGAGCTGGCCCTGCGGCGTGCGCAGGCCCTGCACGGCGATGCCATCGCCCTGCAGCCAGGCGGTCGGAATGCCGGCGGCCAATACCAGCGCATCGTCCATGTCACGGCTGTAGGCGAACATGTCCAGGGCCGAGCGCACGAAGTCCGAGGCCACCCAGGCATGCGGCAGGTCACCGACGAAGAACGGCTTGCGTGGCGTGCGCGAGACCACTTCGGCCCACTGGTTCCAGGCCTGCGGCGTACGGTCCTTGAAGAAGAACTCAGTCGCCTGCCAGGCGCGATCGCGCCAGCCGAGGCGGACGAAGGCGGCCACGTTGCGCCACTCATAGGGCGTGTAGTCCTTCCACTCGCGCTTGCCATCGCGACGGGCCACGAACTCCTTCCAGTAGCGCTCGAAGGTGGCATCGAGCGCCTGCTGCGGAAGGCGCCCCTGTTCACCGCCCGGAGCCAGCGCGATGGTGGTCGAGGTCGCATCGAAATCGCCCAGCTCGGCCGAGCCCGGCAGGTAATCGATGTTGTGCTGCTGCATCGCCGACAGCAGCGAGGCCTGCAGGTCATCACGGAACTGGTCACGCGATTCGGCAATCTGCATGGCTTCGACCTTGCCCAGCTGGGCCGCCAGCGATGCCGCATCCTTGTAGCCGCGCAACGCCCAGAAATTGTCCCAGTACGAATGCATCGGCTTGGCCGAATAGCCTTCATGGCTGATCGAGGCCGGCATCATCCCGTAGAACGCCGGATTGCGCGCCCGATTCTCGTCCGTGCGCTCGCTGGCGCGCAGTTGCTCCATGTAGTTGTAGGCGCCCTGCACATGCGGCCACATCAGTTCGACGAAGGTGCTGTCACCGGTATAGCGCCCATATTCGGCAATGCTGTAGATCAGCTCGCCATGGCTGTCGTTCTCCGGCACCGGATCGCTGCCACGTGCATCGACACAGCACGGCACCTTGCCATTCTCGAACTGATAGGGCGCATACCAGTTGATGTAATCACGCACCGCATCACTGCGCCCCATGCGCAGAAGGCCCTCGGAAATCATCGCGCCATCGCGGATCCAGCTGCGCGCGTACGAGCGCGTGCCCGGCTGCAGTCGCGGGCCGACCCGCGAGATCAGCATGTGCGCCACGGCGGTGCGCAGGGTATCGACCAGTGCCTGGCCCGCAGCCGGTACCTGCAACGAGACCACCCCCAGCTTCTGCCGCCACTGCTCTGCGACCTGCGCCTGCGCCTTGGCCACATCCAGCGCCTGCGGCGCCCAGCCTCCGGTCTGTGGCAACACCACCGCCACTTCTCGGCTCTGGCCAGGCTCCAGCCTGATCGTATACAGCAGAGCACCGGACGCCATGCCGGTGCTGTCCTTCACCGCCGTGCTGGCCGGGTATTTCCCGGAGGCCAGATGCATCGCGTCGAGCTTGCCATCGAACGTGCTGGCGAAGCGCGCATCCGGCACCTGCAACGGATAGATGCGCGGCTCACCGTTGATGCGCACCAGCTGTTCGCCCACATCCAGCGCATCGATGCGGCTGAAGCCGCCGACGGTGTTGAGGAACTGGGTCGGCGGGTTCACCTGCCACGGCCGGATCGCCAGCGCCAGGGTGTACTCGTGCGCCACCTTGTCCGGATTGCTCAACCGGTAGCGGCCGATCAGCTGCGCGCGCTCCGGCGTGCCCTGCACGAAGCTGGTTACCGCCAGGCCTGCCTTCTCGTGCACCCAGTCGACATTGGCGATGGGCAGGTAGCGATCCTGCAGCGACTGGGTGATGGCCACCTTCGACCAGTCCAGCAACTTGCCGTCCACGCGGATGAACGGCTCGATGCTGAAACTGCCCTTGGCCGGTTCCAGCGCACCGTCCTCGCTGATCAGTGCCTGCTCCTGGCCGCCATCGAGGCCAAGCAGGGTCCAGTACGGCTGTTCGCCCACATATGCGCGCGGCAGCGAGCCGCGCGGCAGGTCGGCCGCCACCGAGGACAGGAATGCGTTCGGCGTGGCCGCGAACGCCAGCGGCTTGAGCGTGATGTCACGGATGCCATAGCGCCAGTTCGGGCCATCGTGCAGATCGAAGCGCACGTAGCGCGCGTCGGTATCCGGCAGCGCCAGCCAGTCGCGGCCGCCCGCACCGCCGGCCACCTCGCGCACGGTGCGCCAGTCCCGGCCATCCTCGGACGTACGCACGGTGTAGCGATTGGCTTCCAGGTTCGGCAGCCAGTCAATCACCGCACCGCCGATCTCGCGGCTCTTGTGCAGGTCCAGGCTGATGGTCTGCTGCTTGACCCCGCCACTGATCCAGAACGTATCGCTCTTTCCGTCAATCATCCGGTCCTGCAGCGCGGTGGCGGTGTCGGCGATCACCGATGGCACCAGCGCCGAATCATCCTGCGGCGGCAGGCCCTGCAGGGTCAGCTTGTCGAAGCACACCGTGCCGCGGCCGCCGACCTTGCTGTAGATCGTGAACTCGACCGCAGCGCTGCGCGCCATCTCCTTCTCCGGCGACGGCCCCCACGCCTTGTCGATCTGGCGACGGCGGTATTCGACCGGCGTCCACGCCCTGGGGAAGCTGTAGCCCGGGCGATTGACCCACCAGACATTATCGCCGCTGGCATCGATCAGCTTGAACTGCAGGTCGTTGCCCGGCGAATCTCCCCGCAGCTGGAAGCCGAAGCGGTAGTTGGCCGGGTACTCGATGCCCAGCGCGCGGCGGATGCCGACGTAGCCCGACACCTTGTGGAAATCGTAGTCCAGGCACAGCGCGCGGCCGCCACCGGCACCGCTCACCGGCCGCAGCGAACCGCTGACCTGGTCGGACAGCACCAGCTTCCAGGCGCCGATGTCGTCGAAATCGTCCAGTACCTTCGGCGCCGGCAGTGCCGGTGGTGCGGCGATCGCCAGGGAAGTCCACAACAGGCCCAGTCCAACGGCGATCGCTCGCTTCATCCCTTGACGCTCCCCAGCAACAGACCTTGGATGTAGTAACGCTGCAGCACCAGGAACAGTGCCAGCACCGGAACCACGGTGACGACCGCGCCAGCCATCATCATTTCCACGTCCATGATGTGCTCGCGCGAGAGGGTGGCCAGCGCCACCGGCAAAGTGTAGTGCTCCTGGTCGGTCAACACGATCAGCGGCCACATGAAATCGTTCCATGCACCCATGAAGGTGAAGATCGCCAGGGTCACCAGTACCGGCTTGAGCATCGGCAGCACGATCTGGAAGAAGATGCGCAGCTCCCCCGCGCCATCGATGCGCGCCGCTTCAAGCAGCTCGTCCGGGATCGAACGCGCGTACTGGCGCACCAGGAAGATGCCGAACACGCTGGCCAGCGCCGGCACGATCACCCCGCCAAAGCTGTTGACCAGGCCCAGCTGCTTCATCAGCAGGAACAGCGGCAGCATCGCCACCTGCGCCGGAATCACCAGCGCTGCCATCAGCACCTGGAACAGGCGCTCGCGGCCGACGAAGTTGAGCTTGGCGAAGGCGTAGCCGGCCATGGTGTTGAGCAGCAGCGAACCCAGCGTGATAGCCAGCGACACCAGCAGGCTGTTGGCGAAGTTGCCGCCCATGCCGGTGCGCGCGAACAGCTCGTGGTAGTTGTGCGTGGTGATGCTCGAAGGCAGCAGTGGCGGCGGGAAATGACTGGCCTCGCCCTGCGGCATGAACGAGACCGAGAGCATCCACAGCAGCGGTGCAAGGCTGACCAGGGCCAGCACCAGCAGCGCACCATTGATCATCCACGGATACCAGCGCGACTGGCCGATTTCACGACTCATACCAACTGCCTCTTGCGACCGAAACGCAGC
Source organism: Stenotrophomonas sp. HMSC10F07 (assembly GCF_001807895.1). NCBI lineage: Bacteria > Pseudomonadati > Pseudomonadota > Gammaproteobacteria > Lysobacterales > Lysobacteraceae > Stenotrophomonas > Stenotrophomonas sp. HMSC10F07. Next base: position 58,505 of record NZ_KV791361.1, on the reverse strand, counting down.
ATCACGGTGGTCACCGCCAGGATGATCAGGAACAGCAGGAACGCTACAGCCGATGCGCGTCCCAGGTTCCACCATTTGAAGCCTTCCTCGAACATGAAATACAGCACGCTGACGGTGCTCTGCAGTGGATCGCCGCGGGTCATGACGTACGGCTCGGCGAACAGCTGGAAGTAGCCGGACACGGTGATCACCCCGACCACCAGCAGTACCGGGCCGAGCATCGGCAGGGTGATGTGCAGGAACTGCTTCCAGCGCGAAGCACCGTCGATGCGCGCGGCTTCGTACAGGTCATGCGGGATCGCCTGCAGGCCGGCGAGGAAGATCACCATGTTGTAACCGAAGTTCTTCCACACCGCGAACAGCATGATGGTCGGCATTGCCCAGTTGGGATCACCCAGCCAGTCGATCGGACTGATACCCAGGTGGCCCAGCCCGTAGTTCACCAGGCCATAGCTGGTATGGAACAGGTAGCGCCAGATCACCGCCACCGCCACCAGCGTGGTCACCACCGGCGCGAACAGTGCCGTACGGAACAGCGCCTTGAAGCGCGCGGCCGGTGCGTTGAGCAGCATGGCCGCGCCCAGCGACACGCCGATCGACAACGGTACGCCGATCAACACGAAGTAGGTGGTGTTCCACAGCGACTTCCAGAACATCGGCGTCTGCAGCAGGTCGATGTAGTTCCCCAGGCCGACGAAGCGCAGGTTGCTGCTGTCGGCCAGTGCATAGAGGTCGAAGTCAGTCACGCTCAGCGCCAGCGCCGAGGCGACCGGCAGGCCGAAGAACACGCCCAGCACGATCAGCGAGGGGCCGGCGAAGATCCAGCCGGCCAGCGAAGTACGTTTCATTGCGCGCTCCCGGCGGCCACTGCGCTGCTCGAGCGCGGCGACGGCGCGCGCTCCTGCAGGCGTTGTTGTTCATGCATCCAGCGGCGCTTGGCCAGCACCTTGTCCACGCGCTGGTCCAGTTCGGCCACGGCCTTGTCCTGCGGCAGGCCACCGCGCACGACCTTCTCGGTGACAATGCGCATTTCCTGCACGATGCGCTCCCATTCGAGCACCTTCGGCGTCGGCTTGACCCGCTCCAGCTGATCACGGAACGCGGCGGCCAGTGGATCGTTGGCCAGCGACGGCGCGTTCCAGGCACTGCGGCGCGGCGGCAGATCGCCGATGATCGAATGGAAGCGTGCCTGGATTTCCGGGCGCGACAGGAATTCGATCAGCTTCCAGGACGCCTCCTTCTGCTGCGATTTGCGGAAGATCACCAGGCTGGTGCCACCGGCGATGCCCGCGCCCGGACCGTCCGGCCCCGGCAGCGCAGCGGTGCCCCACTGTCCTTCCAGTTCCTTCGGCTGCAGTTTCTTGAACTCGCGGATGTTCCAGGGACCGGAGATGTAGAACACGTTGAAGCCGCGGAAGAATTCATCCCAGACGTTGGAGATCTGTGTCTCGGACATCTTCGGCGCCCAGCCCTGCTCGAACATGTTGGCGTAGAAGGACAGCGTGCGGCGGAACCCCGGGCTGGCGAAATTGCCGCGGGTATCGTCGTCGCGCAGCAGCGGATCGGGCTGCTGCAGGGCCAGCGACAGCTGCTGCTCGAACTCATTGATCGGCATCAGCACCGCGTAGCGGTTCGGGCCCTGCATGCGCTTGATCGCCGCCATCTGCTCCTCCCACTCCGGCCACGTGCGCGGCGGGTGGTCGTAGCCGGCCTTGGCCAGCAGGTCCTTGCGGTAGTAGATCAGGCGCGTATCGACGTACCACGGCACGCCGACCAGCTCACCGTGGATCACGTTGGTGTCCCAGATGCCCTGGAAGTAATCTTTCGGGTCGACCACGGTGGAGCGCTGCACGAACGGCTGCAGCGGGGTCAATGCATCGAGTTCGGCGAACTCCGGCACCCAGGTATTGCCGAGCTGGCACACGTCCGGCAGTCCGTCGGCAGCGAACGCGGTCAGCAGCTTTTCGTGCGCGGCGGTCCACGGGATGTTCTGCACATCCACCTTGATGCCGGGATTTTCGGCCTCGAACTCGTGGATCAGCTCGCTGACCACCTCGGCTTCGCGGCCCATCGCCCAGAAGCGCACGGTGGTGGTGCCCGGTTCGGTGCGGGCGCAGCCGGCCACGGCCAGGGCGGCCAGGGCAGGCAGCGCCCAGCGGCGCAGGCGGTCGATCCAGTTCGGCATCAGGTTACTTGCCCTGGCCTGTGGTGCGGTTGGCATTGTTCTTCTGTTCCTGCGCGGCAGCCGCGCGTGATTCGGCGATACCCACCGCGCGTGCTGCCGCGGCCTTTTCGTCCTTCTGCAGTTCCAGCGGCTGGAACGACCCTTCCGGCGCCAGCCAGCCGCCGCTGAATCCGGCCCGCTCCAGGCCCTTGCGGATGTACGGATTCTTCTTCATCACTTCCCAGACGAAGTCGTTGCGGTAGTTGGCGATCATGGTCAGGATCGGCCCCTGGTCGATGGCGATGTAGTCGCTGGCGACCCAGCCGCGATCCGGCACCAGGCGACCGGTCTTGATCGGGATGTCATAGTTGAAGCTGGGATTGAACGAATCCAGGAAGCCGTAGCTGGAATAGATGTAGTCCCCGTAACGCTTGTGCATTTCCAGCGTGGCCGGGATCACCTGCTCGGGCGCGAACACCACCGAGGCGATCGCCGCAGTCGGGGCAATGGTGCCGTCATCGAAGTTCTCGCGCAGGCCGGCGCCGCGCGAGGAGTAATGGCGGAACTGGCGCTGTTCGCCGCGGTACTCCTGCGTGGTGTTCTGCGGGCCATCACTGGCGGTCAGGCCCCAGACGTTCTCGCCATAGTCCTTCCACTGCATCGGGTTGGCGATGGCGTATTCGCGCTGGGCCAGCGCGGCCGAGCGGCTGTTGAGGAAATAGGTGCTGCCGCGCTCGCGCATGTACGCGTCCTGGATATCGCGGAAATCGATCCAGACGTGGCTGTACTGGTGGCCGAACAGCGGGCCGAAGGACAGGTATTCCTGCCCCTGGTAGACACCCCAGTCGTTGTCATAGGTGCGCGTCCACACCGTCCACGCGTCCGGGCTGACCGGGTGCGTGGGCGAGCCCAGGGCGAGGATGTAGACCATCATCGCCTCGTTGTAGCCCATCCAGTCGTGGTCGATGAAGCCGCTCTCGGGGAACCAGCCCATCGAGATCAGCGGTGCACGCTGCTGCAGCCACGGCCAGTCGACCTTCTTGTACAAGGTATCGGCAATCTGGCGGATTTCCTTCTCGCGCGGATCGTCACCGTCGTAGTAAGACTGTGCGAACAGCACGCCCATCATCAGCAGTGCGGTATCCACCGAGGACAGTTCGACCCAGCTGTCGTAGCGACGGCCTTCCTGCATGTCCAGGAAGTGATAGTAGAAACCCTTGTAGCCCGCCTTGCCGGTGCGCTGCGGGCCCATCGGCACGTCGCGGAAGAATTTCAGGGTGGTCAGGGTCCGGTCGATCGCCTGGTTGCGGCTGACCCAGCCGTTCTCGATACCGATGGGATAGGCGGTCAGCGCGAAACCCACCGACGCGATGCTGGCGAACGGCCGCGACGGATAGCGGTCCGGGGTCAGGCCATTGATCTCGTTGGTGGTGTCCCAGAAGAACTGGAAGGTGCGGCGCTCGATGTCATCGAACAGCGGCGGCAGCTCCGGCTTCATCGGCCGCGGCGGTGCATCGGCCTCGATCAGGATCACCGGCGGACGCGGCTTGGCAGGCTCCTGCTGGGCCGGCTGGCAGGCGGCGACGGCCAGGCTCAACGCTGCCGCGGACAACAGATGGCGTGCCTGCATGGCGCGGTTCCTCCGGTGGTCTGATCGATGGGAAAGCATACCGTCCAATGATCTGAAATCGTTTACAAGATGCGCTCTTAAAAAACCACGAAAAACGTGGTTTGACACCGCGATCATTGCCCACGCCGCTGCCCCCTGCCCAGCAGCGGCGTGGGCAATGGACCGGCACGGGGCCGGCCATTGCCGTTTTCACACGATCGATGCCGCCGGCGAGCCGGCGGCATCGGGTCATGCATCACCGCCCAGGCTTAGAAGCGGAAGCCCACTTCGGCCTTGACCTGGCGTGGCGTACCGATGATGTCGCCGGTCTCGTTGTAGCTGGCCTGCAGCTTGCCGTTGGTCTTGACGTAGTTGTAGGTGGAGAAGTTGTCGAAGTTGAACACGTTGATGATGTCCAGGCGGGCGTACAGCTCGGTGTTGCCCGCCAGCTTGAACGTCTTCGTCGCCTGCAGGTCGACCGAACGGTAGCCGAAGATCTTGCCACCCACCAGGAACTTGCCGGTGGCGTTGGGCACGGCCGCCTGCGGAGTCGGCAGGGTGTAGCCGCTGGCCTGCATCACCGGGTACCAGTCGTTGACGGCGGTCGGGGTGGCCAAGGTGATCTTGCCGCCGAAGGTGATGCCCCAGAAGCCCGCGTACGAACCGGTCACCACCAGGCGGTGGCGCGGTGCGCCGTTGGAGCGGATGGTCGGGTAATCACCGATCAGACCGCGATCAAAGGCGTACTTCTCGTTGATGTCGCGGTTGTGGCGCGCGGTGGTCCAGGTATAGGCGATCGAGGTGCCCCAGCCGCTTTCCTTGGTGAACGGCTTCTGCGCCGACAGCAGGACCTGGGTGGCACGGGTCTTGATGCCCTGCTGGCCGATGATCAGGCTGCCGAAGCCCGGTACGTTGCAGCTCCAGGCCTGGCTCAGGCCCGGGGAGGTGCCACCGCACAGGCGCGGATCATCGAAGAACTGGCCGGTCGGATAGCGGTTGCCCAAGGTGAAGGCGAAGCCGTCGTAGCTCAAGGTACGAGCGATGGTGGCGTCGGTCAGCCAGTCGCCGATCTGGTTGCTCATGCCCAGGCTGAACTGGTCCGAGTACGGCGCCTTCAGCTTGTTGTTCAGCAGGTCCACTTCCAGGCCGGCATTGCTGGTCGCGCCGACCAGTGCCTGCAGGTTGCCGATGCCGTTGAGCAGGTTCGGGTTCCAGTCATAGCAGGCAGCCTGGCCGTTGATGCAGGCGCCGGTGGCCGGGTTGCGGAAGTAGATGGTCGGCTGCGGCAGGGCCAGCTTGGTGGTTTCCAGCTGCAGGTTGTCGAACAGGTCGCGGTCGTAGGAACGGCCGGCACCACCGTGGATCACGTGCTGCTCGTCGGCATTGATGTCATACGAGAAGCCCAGGCGCGGCTGCCAGGCATCCTTGAATGCCTTGCGGTTGTGACCGTTGCTGATGTAGTCGCTGATGTCCAGGCCGCCCAGTGCCAGCGAATCGGCATAGGTCTGGCCGGCGGGAGCGCGCGGATCCTGCGAATAGATGGCGTCGACCACCTGCTGCGGGGTCACGAAGTCCAGGTAGGACGGGGTCTTTTCGTAGTCCCAGCGCAGGCCGATGTTCAGCTGCAGGTGGTCGTTGACCTGCCAGTCGTCCTGGATGAACACGCCGTACTGCTTGGACTTCGAACGCACTTCGCCGGACACGCCGGTCACGCCGGTCACCGGCTTGACGAACTGCGCCTTGTACGGAATGGAATCGGGGAAGTCCGGATCACCCAGCGAGTAGGTGAAGGTCGGGTTGATCTGCGCCGCATCGGAAGCGTACAGGTCGATCTGCTTGTACTTCACGCCCATCTTGATGGTGTGATCGCCCGCCCACTGGATGCCATCCAGGGTCAGGTTGTCTTCGATCGACCAGCCCTTCTGGCCCTTCACCTGCGAATCCAGTGCCGAGGCGCCACCGATCTTCACGATGGTGCGGTCTTCGGGGCCGTCCGGTGCGGTGTAGGTGATGCCGTTGGCCAGCGTCAGTGGGGTCGGGTTGTTGAACGAGTCTTCGTGGGTGACCATCAACTCGTTGTAGTAGCGCTCACCGCTGTGGTTCCAGCGCAGGGCGTAACGACGGTCGGTGTTGACCACTTCACGGCCGGCTTCCGGCGAGGTCTGGCCACTGAACTGCGACTGGGTTTCGTCGCGGTCCTGGAAGGTCAGCTCGATGCGATCGTTGTCGGTCGGCTCGAAGTCGATCTTGCCGAAGATCAGGTCCTGCTGGAACGGCTGGCTGGCCGGGCCAAGGCCGGCGGCGCCGGCCGGCGGCAGCAGGCCGGCAGCGCCGGTGACCGCGCCATCCGGCGCGATGGTGACCGGCAGGTCGAAGCGCTTGGCTTCGTAGGTCACGAAGAAGTGCGCCTTGTCCTGGATGATCGGGCCGCCCAGGGCGAAGCCGTATTCCTTCTCGGCCGAGACCATCTTCTCCTTGCCACCCTGGCGCTCGGCCGGGGTCTTGGCACGCATGTCTTCATCGGTGTAGCGGTAGAACGCCTCACCCTTGAACTCATTGGTGCCGGACTTGGTTGCAGCCGTCACGGCGGCGCTCGACACCTGGCCATACTCGGCCTTGTAGTTGCCGCTGATGACCTTGTATTCGCCAATGGCCAGCTGCGGGAACGGGTTACCGGCGCTGCCGGACTGGCCGGCCACGCCGCCGCCCTTGACGTAGCTCTTCTGGCCCACGCCGTCGATGTAGACGTTGGTGCCATCTGCATTGGTGGCGCCGCCGCGCAGCGAGGTGTTGCCCTTGGCGTCGCGGGTGAAGATCAGGCCCGGCACCGCGTCAGCGAACTCCAGGAAGTTGCGCGACACCTGCGGGGTGGTCTGGATCTGCTGCAGGCTGACGGTCTTGCCGACTTCGGAGGTACGCACTTCCTGCAGCAGGGTCGGCGCGACAACGTTGACGGTGTCCAGGTTGGTGGCCGCGGTCGAACCCGGGGTGCTGCTGGCCGCGCCGGCGAAGTTCAGCGTCGCGGTCGAGGCTACGGTGACGGTGACCTTCTGGGTCTGGCCGTTGGCGACCACGTTGTACGTGCCCGGATCCAGGCCCATCAGCGAGTAGCTGCCGTCGGCGCGGATGGTGCCACGGCGGACGGTACCGGTGGCGACGTTGGTGGCGGTCACTTCGGTGCCGGCCTGGGCACCGGCAACCTGGCCGCGCAGGCTGGCGTTGGCCGACTGCGCCATGACGTTGGGGGCGGCAGCCAGCATCAGGCAGCTGACCAGGGCGGTGCTCAGCAGCCGGCGCGCCGGCATGCGGAAGGTGGTATGCATCATCAACTCAATCTCCGGGTGGCGGTAACCGCTTGCGCGGTCCCTGCGATCAATCAAAAAAGAAGGAACGCCTCTGGCTTCAACGGCCGGATGGCGGAGTGGTGGAATCGCGAACAATCAAGCGGGGAACCAGGGTCTGCTTGTCCCCTGCCCCATCCGTGGAGGTGCCGTCCATCAACTGCATCAGACGCGTCATGGCCCGGTCGCCGAGCTCGGCGATGCTGACCTGCATGGTGGTCAGCGACGGGTGGACGAAACGCGCCAGTGGAATGTCATCGAAACCCGCCAAGGCCACATCGGCCGGGACGCGGACCCCTGCCTGCGTGAACGCATACAGGCAGCCCAGGGCCATCATGTCGTTGGCGGCGAATACGGCATCGGGCAGCGCTCCGGCTGCCAGCAACTCCTGACCGGCACGATGGCCGGAAGCTTCGTCGAAATCACCGGGCAACTCGATGCCTTCGGCGCCACCGCCAGAAGCCGCCAGCGCGTCACGGAAGCCGCGCAGGCGCTCGCGCGCGTCGAAGTTGAGGTCCGGGCCAGAAATGAATGCAATGCGCCGGTGACCAGCGTCGAGCAGGTGGCGGGTCATCGCCATTGCGCCGGCGTGGTCGTCGATGCTCAGCACCGGGTGGTCCTGCCCGGGCAGGTAGGTGTTGATCAACACCGTCGGCAACGACTGCGGCAGGTTGTCGGTCAGGAAGCCCGGGCTCTCGGCATAGGGCGAAAGCACCAGCAGGCCGTCGACGCGGCCGCGCATGGCACGCAGGGCGGCGCCCTGCTGTTCCTGGTCACCGTGGTAGCTGGACACCAGCAGGTGCTGGCGGCGGTTGCGGGCCACCCCGTCAATGCCGCGCATCAGCTCGGAGAAGAACTCGCCGTACAGGTCAGGCAGCACCACGCCCACCGTATTGGTGCGGCGGCTGCTCAGGCTGCGGGCGGCGGCGTGCGGGGTGTAACGCAGCCGTGCGGCCACCTCCAGCACAAGCTGGCGGACCGGTTCGGCGACATTTTCATGCCCGTTGAGCGCGCGGGAAACCGTGGCCACGGAGACCCGGGCTTCGCGTGCGACGTCTTTGATTGTGATAGCTGCCTTGTTCACGAAGCCGCCCTCCACGGCTTGGACCTACCAGCATTGGCGCGGAATGTAAGCGTTTCCATCCAGGCTTGTAAACAGTCCGTTAGGCGAATGTCCCGAAATGGACATGAAAACCTGTCTGTGGCGAGGCCATGAAGGACCCGCCAGGACAGCGTGGGACAAGGGCTCAGCCCTGTTCTGACGGGGTCTGCGCGCGGATGGACAACGCGTGGATATCGGTCTCCATCATCGACCCCAGCGCGGCATAGACCGCGCGGTGCCGGGCAAGCGGCCCCAGCCCGGCGAAGCGCTCACTGACCACATGCACGTTGAAATGGCCGCGCCCGTCGCGCGCACCGGCATGGCCGGCGTGACGATGGCTATCGTCCTCGATCTCCAGCACGCTCGGCGCCAGCGCCTGCTGCAGCGCATCACGGATCCGCTCGATCCGTTCCGCGTTCACGGCAGCACCTTGCGGAACGGGCGGACCTGCACGCGGGTGTAGACGCCTGCAGCCACGTACGGGTCGGCATCGGCCCAGGCCTGGGCCTGCGGCAGCGACTCGAACTGCGCGATCACCACCGAACCGCTGAAACCGGCCGGGCCCGGGTCTTCACTGTCCACCGCCGGGCACGGCCCGGCCAGCAGCAGGCGTCCCGCGTCGCGCAGCGCATGCAGCCGCGCCAGATGCTCCGGCCGCGCCTGCAGCCGCTGCGCCAGCACATCCTGGCCGTCATACCCTTCGATCACATACCACACCGGCATTTCCTCGCTTGCGTTGTCGGGTCCGCCGATTCTAGCCAATGCAGCCCCTGCCCCGGTCCGGCTGGACACTGGCGCAGCAAAGGCTTACCCTAGACTCCATTGCACGTGGCTGGATGCAGCAGCCCGTTGGTTTCTGCGGCCACGCAGCCCCCGACGACAGATCCGCTGCTTCAAACCGGACCACCTGGCCGGGCCACGTAGACGACCTCCCCGTAGTTCTGTCGCTGCCGTTTACTGCGGCGCGTCCTGCTGTTTGATATGTGTGGAATCGCGCCGATCCCGGCGCGTCTGGTGCCCTGGGGCTCCGTGGCGCTGGCCCGGCGAACCCGGTGCCGCGACTGGTCCGTTGCAATCCTGATGTCCATTAGATGACTTCCGAACTCGCGCTCGACGCGAACCTGCCAACCCGGCCGCCCGCCCCCCAGCAGCAGGAAATGCCGCTGGCCGTGGTGCATGGGCAACCGGTCCTGCAGATCCCGCAGGACCTGTACATCCCGCCGGACGCGCTGGAAGTCATCCTGGACGCCTTCGAAGGCCCGCTGGACCTGCTGCTGTACCTGATCCGCCGCCAGAACCTGGATGTGCTGGACATTCCCGTGGCCGAAATCACCCGGCAGTACGTGGAATACATCACCGTGATGCGCGAGCTGCGCTTCGAGCTGGCGGCCGAGTACCTGGTGATGGCCGCGATCCTGGCCGAGGTGAAGTCGCGGATGCTGCTGCCGCGCCCGGTCAGCGAGGAAGGCGATGAGGCCGACCCGCGCGCCGAGCTGGTGCGCCGGCTGCAGGAGTACGAACGTTTCAAGCAGGCCGCCGAGGACATCGACGCCCTGCCCCGCCAGGACCGCGACACGACGGTGGCGCATGCCTTCATGCCCGAGCGCGCCACGGTGAAGCTGCCGCCGCCGGTGGACCTGAAGGAAATGCTGCTGGCCCTGCACGACGTGCTCAAGCGCGCCGAGCTGTTCAGCGGCCACGCCATCAAGCGCGAAGCACTGAGTGTGCGGCAACGCATGGGCGAAGTACTGGGACGCCTGGAAGACGGCAAGTTCTATCGTTTTGAAGGGCTGTTCACCGCCGAAGAAGGCAAGCTGGGCGTGCTTGTCACGTTCCTGGCAGTGCTGGAACTGGCCAAGGAACAGTTGCTGGACATCGTCCAGGAAGAACCGCTGGCGCCGATCTACGTGAAGTCGCTGGCTGCTGGCAACACCAACGCGCCGCTGCAGTTCAGCAGCGAGTTTGACGACAACGACGCCGCCAATGCCAACGAGTGAGCGCTGACTGCCGATGGATCAATCGCTGATCGACCGCATTGTCGAGGGTGCCCTGCTGGCCTCCAGCCAGCCACTCACCCTGGCCCAGCTGAAGGACCTGTTTCCGGAAGAGGAACCGGCACCGCCGGGCAGCATCGAACGTGCGCTGGAGCGCCTGCGCGAGGCCTGCGAAGGTCGTGGCGTGGAACTGGTCGAGGTCGCCTCCGGCTTCCGCTACCAGGTCACCAGCGAAGTACATGGCTGGATCAGCCGGCTGTGGACCGAACGCAAGACCCGCTACACCCGCGCCACCCTGGAAACCCTGGCGCTGATCGCCTACCGGCAGCCGATCACCCGCGGCGAGATCGAGCAGGTGCGCGGCGTGGCGGTCAGCAGCAACATCATCCAGGCGCTGGAAGAACGCGAATGGATCCGCGTGGTCGGCCACCGCGACGTGCCCGGCAAGCCGGCGCTGTTCGGCACCACCAAGGGCTTTCTGGACTACTTCGGGCTGAAGCGACTGGACGAACTGCCGCCGCTGTCGGAACTGAAGGACCTGGGCGAGCTGGAACCGCAGCTGGCCCTGGACCGTGATGCACCGGCCGTGGCCGGTGCCGAGGGTCCGGACATCTCGGCCAGCGCCGATGGCGTTGCCGCGAACGATGACGCCGGCCTGGCCGGCAGTGACACCCCCGATTCCGCCAATGCAGCCCCTGCATCGGCCTCCGATGAGCAAGCACCTTCGCCCCTCGATGATGGGCACCCCGATTCCGCGCCGGGCGAGCGCGCGGTGCCAGTGAACGAACGCGAAGACAACGCCGTCGCGATGACGACCGTGGCTGTTGACCAAGCCGATTCCGAACCAGAGGCCGACCTCGAAACCGTCGGCCGGAGCAAAACTGATGAGTGACACCCCCCGTAACAAGCTCTCGCTGAAGCGCGAAGCCACCTCCGAACAGTTCAAGCTGGAAGAGCGCCTGCACAAGGTGCTGGCCCAGGCCGGCCTCGGCTCGCGCCGCGCGCTGGAACAGCGCATCGCCGAAGGCCTGGTCAAGGTCAACGGTGAAGTCGCGCAGACCGGCATGTCGGTCAAGAGCGGCGACAGGATCGAACTGGATGGCCGCGGCTTCGTCGCCACTGCCCTGGCCGAGCCGTCGCGCGTGCTGGTCTACAACAAGCCGGAAGGCCAGGTGACCACCCGCGAAGATCCCGAAGGCCGCCCGACCGTGTTCGAGTCGCTGCCGCCGCTGAAGGGCGCGCGCTGGATCGCCATCGGCCGCCTGGACATCAACACCACCGGCCTGCTGCTGGCCACCACCGACGGTGAGCTGGCCAACGCCATGATGCACCCGTCGTTCGAGGTCGAGCGCGAGTACGTGGTGCGCGTGCGTGCACCGGAAGGCGAGGAAAAGGTCTCCGACGCCATCGTCGACCGCCTCAGCCGTGGCGTCGCACTGGAAGACGGTCCGGCCAAGTTCGATGAGATCGAACGCATCGGCGGCACCGATTCTCACGACTGGTTCCGCGTCGTGGTGAAGGAAGGCCGCAACCGCGAAGTGCGCCGCCTGTGGGAATCGCAGGGCTGCCAGGTCAGCCGCCTGAAGCGCACCCGCTATGGCAAGGTGAGCCTGCCGCGCGAACTGGCCCGTGGCCATTCGGTGGAACTGGGCACCGCTCAGGTGGAAGCGCTGCGTGCGCAGCTGAAGCTGGAAGAAGGCGCTCCGTCGGCATTGACGCTGCAGCCGGTGATCGGCCAGCGCCGCGCCGCAAAGACCACCGTGCGCGTGCGCGAAGGTGGCCGCGGCAATGCCTACGTCAATGGCCACAACACCGCTGACGAAGGTCGCGAGCTGCGCCGTTTCGACAACGTCCGCGAAGACCGCGGCCGTGGTCGCGGCGGCAAGGGTGGCGGCTTCAAGGGCGGCCTGACGGTCAGCGGTGAAGCAGCGGCCAAGCAGTCGCAGAAGCCGTTCAAGCAGCGCGCGCCGAAGAATGACCGTTCGCTGCCGGAAGGCAATCCGGCCGCGTTCCGCACCTGGTACGTGCCCGATGGCGTGAGCACCGGCCCGAGCGGCCATCGCAATGCCGGCCCGGGCGCACGTGGCCCGGGTGCCCGTGGTCCGGGCGCAGGCGGCCAAGGCCGTCCGTACGGCAAGCCGAAGGGCCCGGGCGCCGGTGGCGGCCAGGGCCGTGGCGGTTTCGGTGGTGAAGGCCGTGGCGGCGCAGGCGGTCAGGGTCGTCCGGCCGGTGCCGGCAATCGCTCGCAGGGCCAGGGCAACAAGCACCCGTACGGTCATCCGGGCAACGCCCCGAGCTTCCCGTCCGACCATGCAACCCCGGGTTTCAACCCGTATGGCAGCCCGAAGCCGGCACAGGGCGCCCGTCCGGGCGGTCGTGGTCCGGGTGGTGGTGGCAACCGTGGCCCGGGCGGTAACCGTGGTCCCGGCGGTCCGGGGGGCAACCGTGGCCCCGGTGGCAATCGCGGTCCCGGCGGCCCGCGCCGCAGCGGCCCGCGCGGCGGCTGATCGGCAACCACGTTGAAATGAGAACCCCGGCGCAGGCCGGGGTTTTTCTTTTTCTGGTGGGTCGATCCGTTGGCAGATCCACGCCATGCGCGGATGAAAAGCGTGAGCTAGGAATTCTTTGAAAACGTGCAATTAGTGCCATAGGTCGACGCGAGCAACGCGATGAACGCCTATCGTGAACCCTCACCCGCAACATGAGGCATTGACGATGGCGTGGTACACCGAAGCAGCGCACCTGCAGGCAGAGAAGGTCACACAGGTATGGACTGACACGCATGGCCCGGCCGAGAAGGTCCAGGCGTCAGGCATCTATCGGTGCAAGGGCTGCAAGCGTGAAGTGACGTGCAACAAGAACGATCCATTCCCGCCCCAATCCCATCACCAGCACGCGCCCCACGAGGGCGACATCCGCTGGAAGCTGATCGTGCGCACCAACACCGACGGCATCTGATACAAAAAGGGGACGGAGGGGATTAAGTCGTTTTTGCCTCAAAGGGGCGAAAGCGACTTAATCCCCTCCGTCCCCTTTTTGGGGAATCAGCGCCGGCTGATGGTGAAGGCGGCGCCGTCCACGCCCAGGTCCCAGCCCTTGCCGGTACCGGACAGGGCCAGCGAGATGTCGCCCTTGGTCATCACCTGCGCGTTGCTGGACTTCACGGCACCCGCATGCGCGCCGACCGAGGCGTAGGTGCCCAACAGCTCGTTGACGCTGACGGCGCCAGTGAAGCTGCCACGGCCATTGGTGATCTTCGACTTGCCCACAGTGAGGCCGCCGCCCTTCACTTCGATGCGCACCGGCAGGCTGGAGCCGTTGCTGCAGCTCACGGTGCCATTGCCGGAGGCGGTCTTGTAGATCAGCGACCAGCCGGACAGGTTGTAGCGCAGCTGGCAATCAAGATTGCCGGCGGCGTGCGCGGCCGGGGCCAGCGTCGCAGTAGACAGGGCCAGCAGCAGGGCGAAGGGCTTGTTCATGGCAGGACTTCCAGTTCGGTCGGACTGCCGGCGAATCTAGCAGCGCGCGCGTGCACGTTGGATGCAGGCGCGCGCGCTGGTGCGGCGGTGTTCAGGCCGTGGCTCAGGCCTGTTCGTCCAGGTGGAAGGCATCGGCATCGAGCATCGCCGGGAAACGCGCGCGATGCGCGGCCAAGGCATCGGCCGAGATGGTGGTGGTCACCACCTGTTCGCGTTCGCGGATCTCCACCTGCGGCTGGCCGAGGAAGTCGATCACCGCGCTGTCGCCGGCGTAGTGCAACTGGTTGCCGTCCACGCCGACGCGGTTTACCGCCGCCACGAAGCACAGGTTCTCGATCGCGCGCGCGCGCAGCAAGGTCTTCCATGCATAGGCGCGCGCCGACGGCCAGTTGGCCACGAAGATCTGCAGATCGAAGTCCAGCTGCTGCGGACGCTCGACGTTGTAGCGGTTGCGGCAGAACACCGGGAAGCGCAGGTCGTAGCAGACCTGCGGATTGATCCGCCAGCCCTTCCATTCCACGCTCAGGCGCTCACGGCCGGCGGCATAACGCTCGTGCTCGCCGCCGTAGCGGAACAGGTGGCGCTTGTCGTAGTACTGCAGCCCGCCATCAGGCGTGGCGAACAGCAGGCGGTTGTAGACGCCCTCGCCGTCGCGCAGCTGCACGCTGCCGATCACCGCGGCATTCAAGGCCTTGGCCTGCTCGCGCACCCAGGCCACGGTCGGGCCGTCCATGCCTTCGGCCTGGGCAATGGCCTCGTTGGAGAAACCACTGGTGAAGGTCTCCGGCAGGATCAACAGGTCGGTGCTGCCGGCCAGCGGCGCCAGCAGCGCGCCATAATAGGCACGGTTGCCGGCCGGGTCGTGCCAGCGGGTGTCGCCCTGGACGAGGGAAATGCGCAGGTCCTGCATGTCTACGCCTCCGCTCACAGCAGGCGCAGGCGTTCGATCGCCGCGTCCATGGTCGCTTCGTTCTTGGCGAAGCACAGGCGCACCAGGCGCTGGCCGGCCGGAGGAGTCTCGTAGAACGGCGACAGCGGGATGGCGGTCACGCCCTTCTCGATGGTCAGCCACTTCACGAACTCATGATCCGGCAGGTCGCTGATGGCCGAGTAGTCGACCAGCTGGAAGTAGCCACCCGGTACCGGCAGCGCCTTCAGGCGGGTGCTGGCCAGCTGCTCGCGGAAGCGGTCGCGCTTGGCCTGGTAGAACGCGCCCAGTTCCAGGTGGTGTTCCGGCTCATCGCGGATCATCGCGGCGAAACCGTACTGCGCCGGGCCGAAGCTGGTGAAGGTGTTGTACTGGTGCACCTTGCGGAACTCGGCGGTCAGCGCCGGCGGCGCGATCGCATAGCCGATCTTCCAGCCGGTGCAGTGGTAGGTCTTGCCGAAGCTGGAGATCACGAATGCGCGCTCGCGCAGCTCCGGGTAGCGCAGCGCCGACTCATGGCGACGGCCGTCGTAGATGATGTGCTCATACACTTCATCGGAAATCAGGTAGATCTGCGTGCCGCGCAGCAGTTCGGCCAGCGCCTGCATGTCCTGCGCCGACAGCATCGCGCCGGACGGATTGTGCGGGGTGTTGACGATCAACATGCGGGTGCGCGGGGAGATCGCTGCACGCACGCGATCCCAATCGACGGCGAAGGTCTGCGGATCGAGCGACACATGCACCGCCTTGGCGCCGGCCAGGTCGATCGCCGGCTCGTAGCAGTCGTAGGCCGGGTCGAGCACGATCACTTCCTCGCCCGCACGCACCACAGCGTGGATGGCGTTGAAGATGGCCTCGGTGCCGCCGCTGGTGACGGTGATCTCGCTGTCCGCATCCACCCGCGCGCCGTAGCAGTCCAGCGCCTTCTGCGCGATGGCCTGGCGCAGCGGGGCCACGCCGGTCATCGGCGGGTACTGGTTCAGCCCGGCGGCCATCGCCTTGGCAGTCTCATCGATCAGGCGCTGCGGCGCGGAAAAGTCCGGGAAACCCTGGCCCAGGTTGACCGCGCCGTGTTCGGCGGCGAGCTGGGACATCACGGTGAAGATCGTGGTACCGACCTTGGGCAGCTTGGTGGTGGGTTGCATCGGCCTGGAGTCTGGGGGAACGAGGCCCAGAAGTGTACGAAATCCACGCTGCGACTGTGGGTTCAGCCGGTAGCGCCGGGTCATGCCCGGCGGCTCTTTGCATATGCCTTGCGGCCGCCGGGCATGGCCCGGCGCTACCGGGACAGCATTCACCGCTACAATTGCGACCGCACTCCGGCATGAAGACCCCTGCCCCTTGAACACCCCTGCATTGCTGGCCGCCAGCGGCCTGAGCTTCTCCCGCAATGACGAGCCGGTGTTCGGCCCGCTGGACTTCCATGTGGACGCGGGTGAAGCCCTGCTGGTGCAGGGTGGCAACGGCGCCGGCAAGACCACCCTGCTGCGCGTTCTGGCCGGCCTGGCCCGGCCCGGCGCCGGCCAGGTGCGGATCGACGGCAAGCCGGCCAGCAACGCAGAGCGTGCGCGCTATGTCGCCTATCTCAGCCATCTGCCGGCGCTGAAGCCGGACCTCGGCACGCTGGAAAACTTGCATTTCCTGTGTGGCCTGCACGGCCGCCGTGCGCGCCAGATGCCCGGCAACGCGCTGGCCATCGTCGGCCTGGCCGGCTATGAGGACACCCTGGTACGACATCTGTCGGCCGGACAGAAGCGGCGGCTGGCACTGGCGCGCATCTGGCTGTCGCCGGCGCCGCTGTGGCTGCTCGACGAACCCTATGCCAACCTCGACCTGGAGGGCATCACCCTGGTCAACCGGATGATTTCGGCGCACCTGCGCGCCGGGGGCGCTGCGCTGGTCACCACCCATGGCGCCTATGCCGCACCGCCGGTGCGCACCCGCCAGCTCGACCTCGGCGGTGCCGCATGATCGCGCCGGGTACCGAACCAGGCCTGTGGCAGACCGCAGGCGCCCTGCTCAAGCGCGACCTGCGCCTGCTCTGGCGCCGCCGCGGCGATGCGCTGCAGCCGCTGCTGTTCGCCGTGCTGGTGGTGGTGCTGTTCGCGCTGGCGCAGGGTCGTGAGCCGCAACTGCTGGCCGCCACCGCAGGCGCAGTGCTGTGGCTGGCGGTGCTGCTGGCCGGGCAACTGTCGCTGGATTCACTGTTCCGTTCCGACGCCGAAGATGGCTCGCTGGAGCAGTGGCTGCTGGCGCCGGTGCCGCTGGCCTGGCTGGTACTGGTGCGCGTGCTGCTGCACTGGGCCACCACGGCACTGCCGCTGATCGTGGTCAGCCCGCTGCTGGCCGAAATGCTGCATCTGCCGCATGACCAGCTGCCGATGTTGCTGGCATCGTTGCTGCTGGGCACGCCCTTGCTGAGCCTGATCGGTGGCGTGGTCGCCGCACTGACCGTTGGCATCCGGCGCTCTGGTATTCTCGTGGCGCTGCTGTCGTTGCCGCTGTACGTGCCGGTGCTGGTGTTCGGCGCAGGCAGCCTGGCTGCGGCCGGGCGCGGGCAGGATCCGGTCGGTGCGCTGCTGATGCTGGGCGCCGGCCTGCTGGTCGCGCTGGTGCTGGCGCCGCTGGCCACCGCCGCTGCAATACGTATTTCTCTGAGTTGACCGAGCTGAGAGCCAATCCACCCCTGCTGGATAGCCGCCACGCATGAATCCGATTGTCCGCTGGTTCCACCAACTCAGTTCGCCTCCCACGTTCGACCGTTTCGCTGCCCGCTGGTCGCGGGTGTTCTACCTTGCTGCAGTGCCGGTGCTGCTGGTCGGCATGTGGCAGGCGCTGCTGGTGGTGCCGCCTGAAGCCAAGCAGCTGGACAGCTTCCGGATCCTCTACATCCACGTGCCCAGTGCCTGGATGAGCCTGTTCGTGTTCGCGCTGATGGCGCTGTATGCCGCGATCGCGCTGATCTGGCGGATCAAGGTCTGCGAGATCCTGGCCATGGCCTGCGCGCCGATGGGCGCCGGCTTCACCCTCATCACCCTGCTGACCGGCAGCATCTGGGGCAAGGGCACCTGGGGCACCTGGTGGGACTGGGACCCGCGCATGACCAGCGAACTGGTACTGCTGTTCCTGTATCTGGGCGTGATCGGCCTGTACCACGCCATCGAAGACCGCCGCAGCGCCGCGCGCGCCGCTGGCCTGCTGGCCATTGTAGGTGTCAGCCTGCTGCCGGTGATCCGCTATTCGGTGGACTGGTGGGGTGGCCTGCACCAGCGCCAGTCGATCAGCGTGTTCGGTGAATCGGCGATCAGCAGCGCGATGATCGCGCCGCTGTGGTGGATGGTGATCGGCACCAAGTTCTGGTTCGCCGGTTCGGTGCTGGCCAAGGCCCGCGCCGACAATCTCGACCGCGAGGCCGGCAAGGCCTGGGTCGGCGGCCGTGTCGATGCCGCGCGCGCCTCCCGGGAGGCCCAGCCATGACCCACCTGCCCTATGTGATCGGCGCCTACGCCGTATTCGTGCTGGTACTCAGCGCCGATGCCCTCGGTTCGTGGCTGCGCCTGCGCGTGGCGCGCCGGCTGGCACTGGCCCGCCAGCAGCGGCAGCAGACCCGCGCTGGCAGGCAGGACGCGGCGACGACGCTGTCGACGGAGCTGGAACGATGACCCCGGTGCAGCGTCGCCGCCTGGTGTGGGTGCTGCTGGCCCTGCTCGCCTCCGGCCTGGCCACCGCGCTGGTGGCGATGGCGCTGGAGCGCAACATCGCCTACCTGTACACCCCTTCGGAAGTGCTGCGCGGCGATGTCGATGCACAGTCGCGTTTCCGCTTGGGCGGCATGGTGGTGAAGGGCTCCTTCAACCGCCCGGTGGGCTCGCTTGAGGCGCGCTTCGAGGTGACCGACGGCGATGCACAGCTGGCGGTGACCACCTCGCGGATCCTGCCGGACATGTTCGCCGAAGGCACCGCGGTGGTCGCCAGTGGCCGCCTGCAGGACGGTGTCTTCGTCGCCGACGAAGTGCTGGCCAAGCACGATGAGAAGTACGTGCCGAAGGAAGTGGCCGACAAGATGGGCGATGCCCATCGCAAGCACGACGTGCCGGTGACGGCCCCCGGGGTGCGCTGAGTGCTGCCCGAACTGGGTCAGATCCTGCTGTTGTGTGCGTTGCTGGCCTCGCTGCTGCAGGCCGGCCTGCCGCTGGTCGGTGCGCATCGCAACAACGCGGCATGGATGGCAGTGGCGCGGCCTGCCGCCTTCGCGCAGCTGCTGCTGTTGGCCGGCGCCTTCGCGGTGCTGACCGCCGCGTTCGTGCAGCAGGATTTCTCGGTGCGCTACGTGGCCGAGAACTCCAATTCGCTGCTGCCGCTGATCTACCGTTATTCGGCGGTGTGGGGCGCGCATGAGGGCTCGCTGCTGATGTGGGCGCTGGTGCTGGCATTGTGGACCGGCGCGGTGGCGCTGTTCTCGCGGCACCTGCCGGCACCGGTGCAGGCGCGCGTGCTGGCAGTGATGGGCGTGGTCAGCGTCGGCTTTCTCGCCTTCCTGATCTTCACCTCCAATCCGTTCCTGCGCCTGAACCCGGCGCCGCTGGAAGGCCGCGACCTCAACCCACTGCTGCAGGACCCGGGGCTGATCATCCATCCGCCGATGCTGTACCTGGGCTACGTAGGCTTCGCGGTGCCCTTCGCCTTCGCGGTTGCCGCGCTGCTGGAAGGTCGCGTGGATGCGCGCTGGCTGCGCTGGACGCGGCCGTGGACCAACGTCGCCTGGGGCTTTTTGACCCTGGGCATCGCACTGGGCAGCTGGTGGGCCTACTACGAGCTGGGTTGGGGCGGCTGGTGGTTCTGGGACCCGGTGGAAAATGCCAGCTTCATGCCGTGGCTGGTCGGTGCGGCACTGATCCATTCACAGGCCGTCACCGAAAAACGGGGCACCTTCGGCAGCTGGACCCTGCTGCTGGCGATCGCTGCGTTCGCGCTGTCGCTGCTGGGCACCTTCCTGGTGCGCTCGGGCGTGCTGACCAGCGTGCATTCGTTCGCCGCCGATCCCTCGCGCGGCCTGTTCATCCTGGTGTTCCTGTCGGTGCTGGTCGGTGGCAGCCTGCTGCTGTACGCGCTGCGGGCCAGCCAGCTGAGCGTGGACGCCGAGGACCCACGTCGTGGCTTCACCGCCACCTCGCGCGAGACCCTGCTGCTGGCCAACAACCTGCTGCTGGCCACCGCCTGCGCGATGGTACTGCTCGGCACGCTGTACCCGCTGCTGGCCGATGCGCTGTCGCTGGGCAAGATCTCGGTCGGCCCGCCCTACTTCGGCAGCCTGTTCCTGCTGCTGATGGCGCCGATGATCCTGTTGCTGCCGTTCGGCCCGCTGGTGAAATGGCAGCGTGACCAGCCCTCGCGCGCCTTCGCGTTGCTGGCACCCTGGCTGGGCCTGTCGCTGCTGCTGGGCGCGCTGGCCTGGTGGCAGGCACCGCAGAATGGCTGGAAGGCCGGCATCGGCGTCGCCGCTGCGGCCTGGGTCGCACTCGGCACCGGGCGCTTCGTCTGGCAGCGCCTGCGTGGCAATGGCCGCTTCACCGCCGAAATGCTCGGCATGATCATCGCCCACGCCGGCATCGCCGTGTTCCTGGCGGGTGCGCTGCTGGTGGAAGCGCTGAACGTGCAACGCGAAGTGGCGCTGGCGCCTGGCCAGCAGCTGGTGATCGGTCGCCACGAAGTGCGCTTCGAGGGCGTGGACCATCGCGAAGGCCCCAACTTCATCGCCGACCGCGGCCACCTGCGCGTGTTCCTCGACGGCCGCGAGCTGGCCCTGCTGCATCCGGAGAAGCGCCAGTACGCCAGCGGCGGCCAGGTGATGACCGAGGCCGGCATCGATGCACGCTTCGACGGCGATGTCTACGTGGCATTGGGCGAGCCGCTGGGCAACAATGCATGGGCGGTACGGGTGCACATCAAGCCGTTCGTGCGCTGGATCTGGCTGGGCGCGCTGCTGATGGCCCTGGGCGGATTCATCACCGCCGCCGACCGCCGTTTCCGTCGTCCGTAGGAGTTCCCATGTCCGAGTCCCCCGCCCCGCGCCCCTCCCGCCCGCTGCCGCCGGTAGCCATCGTGATCGGCGTGCTGTTCTTCTTCGGCCTGCTCGGGCTGATGATCTACGGGGTGATGAAATCGGGCGACCCGCAGCGCGACGTGCTTCCGTCGGCACTGATCGACAAGCCGGCGCCGGCCTTCGCGCTGCCGGTATTGCATGACCCGGAAATGATCGTACACAGCGACGACCTGCGCGGTGCGCCCTATCTGCTGAACGTCTGGGGCAGCTGGTGCGCGGCCTGCCGCGAAGAACATCCGGTGCTGACCCGCTTTGCCGAGAGCAAGCGCGTGCGCGTGATCGGCTACAACTGGAAGGATGATCCGAAGGACGCGCTGCACTGGCTGGAACAGCTGGGCAACCCGTTCATGGTGGTGCTCAGTGACGTCGAGGGCCGCACCGCGATCGACTGGGGCGTGACCGCCGCACCGGAGACGTTCCTGGTCGATGGCAGTGGCATCGTGCGCTGGAAGTACAGTGGCGCGATGACCCAGCGCGTGGTCGACGAGAAGCTGATCCCGGCACTGCAGAAGATCGAGAAGGCCCAGGGCAGTGCCGGCAACACCCTGCATACGGCGCCCTGAGCCGATGCGCTGGCTGCTGGCGCTGCTGCTCCTGATGGTGCCGCTGGCCGCGCTGGCCCAGCAGCCGCTGCACGATCCGCAGCCGCTGCAGTTCCGCGATGATGCCGAGGAACGCCGCTTCCATGACCTGGCCGCGCAGCTGCGCTGCGTGCAGTGCCAGAACCAGTCGCTGGCCGATTCCAATGCGCAGATCGCGCAGGACCTGCGCCGCGAGGTGCTGCAGCTGATGCAGCAGGGCCACGACGACGCACAGATCAAGCAGTTCCTGGTCGCCCGCTACGGTGAGTTCGTGCTCTATCAACCACCGTTGCAGCCGGGCACCTGGCTGCTGTGGGGCGGTCCCCTGCTGATGCTCGGCGCCGGTGCACTGGTGGTGCTGGGCATCGTCCGCCGACGTGGACGCACCGTCGGCGCGGCACCGGCCGGCAAGGCCGATGAAGGAGACGAATGGTGAACCATTGGCTGCCGGTGCTGGCCGGCCTGGTTGCTGCGCTGATGGCAGCACTGGTGCTGTGGCCGTTGCGCCACCAAGGTCGTCGCGGTTTCGTGGTCGGCGTGTTCGCACTGGGCGTGGCCGGTGCCTGCCTGTACCTGCTGGTCGGTGATCCGCGTGCAGCACAGGTGCAGCCGACGCCGTCGATAGCCACCCTGCGCGATGGCGTGCAGGCCCTGCAGGATGCACTGAAGCGCGACCCTCAGCGTGCCGATGGCTGGGCATTGCTCGGGCGTTCGCAGGCCGAACTGGGCAATGCCTCAGCTGCGGCAGACGCCTTCGCGAAGGCCGCCGAATTGGCACCGGATGATCCGGGCGTGCTGGTGGAAGCCGCGCAGGCGCGCGCGCAGGCTGATGCCGGCAAGCAGTTCGACGACACCGCGATGGCCTGGTTGCAGCAGGCACGTACACAGGCCCCCGACGCCGAGCGCGCCAGCTGGCTGCTGGGCATCGCCCTGCGGCAGCGCGGAAAGAACGCCGAGGCTGCGGACGTGTGGAGCGGCCTGCTGCCGCGACTGGAACCGGGTGCCGCGCGGGCGCTGCAGGCGCAGATCGCGATTGCCCGCGAGGCCGCTGGCCAGGCGCCCGATGCTGGCGCTGCGGCGCCAGCGGCGCTGCTGCAGGTGCGCGTGCAGCTGCCGGCACTGAAGAACGCCGACTGGCCAGCCAGCACCCAGGTGTTCGTACTGGCGCGCGCCGTGGATGGACCGCCGATGCCGGTGGCCGCTCGCAAGCTGCCGCTGGCCGGCTTCCCGGCCACGATTGCGCTGGGCGACGGTGACAGCCCGATGCCAACCGCACCGCTGTCGGCCCATCGCGAAGTGGAAGTGCTGGCACGCATCTCGCGCAGCGGCAGCGCCAACCGCAGCGAGGATGACCTGCAGAGCGTTCCGGTGAAGGTAAGCCTGCCGCATGAAGGCGTGGTGGAACTGCGGTTTCCCTGACCTGTAGAGCCGAGCCCCTGCTCGGCTGCCAAATGCCAGGAAACCAACGGCAGCCGAGCAGGGGCTCGGCTCTACAGTAGATCCACGCCATGCGTGGATACGGGCACCGATGGAAGCCAGCGTGTCGCCAGCTCCACATGCGGCCCCGCTAGAATGCCCGCATGACTGAATTCATCCCGCCCGGCACCCGCTTCCACGCTCTGCCCTCGCCCTTCCCGTTCAAGCGCGGTGGCGCCCTGCATGGCGCACGGGTGGCCTACGAGACCTGGGGAACTCTGGCCGCCGATGCCAGCAATGCGATCCTGATCGTGACCGGCCTGTCGCCGGATGCGCATGCGGCGGCCAACGAGGCCAACCCGGCACCGGGCTGGTGGGAAGCGATGGTTGGCCCCGGCAAGCCGATCGATACCAACCGCTGGTTCGTGGTGTGCGTGAATTCGCTGGGCAGCTGCAAGGGCTCGACCGGCCCCGCTTCGCTCAACCCGGCCACGGGCGAACCGTATCGCCTGGGCTTCCCCGAGCTGTCGGTCGAAGACGGCGCCCGCGCCGCCGTCGACGTCGTGCGTGCACTGGGCATCGAGCGACTGGCCTGCGTGGTCGGCAACTCGATGGGCGGCATGACGGCCCTTGCCATCCTGATGCTGCATCCGGGCATCGCGCGCAGCCACGTCAACATTTCCGGCAGCGCGCAGGCGTTGCCGTTCTCGATCGCGATCCGCTCGCTTCAGCGCGAGGCGATCCGCCTTGACCCGCGCTGGAATGGCGGCCACTACGACGATGCCGAGTACCCCGAGTCCGGCATGCGCATGGCGCGCAAGCTGGGCGTGATCACCTACCGCTCCGCACTGGAGTGGGATGGCCGCTTCGGCCGCGTACGGCTGGATTCGGACCAGACCGACGACGATCCGTTCGGCCTGGAATTCCAGGTGGAAAGCTATCTGGAAGGCCACGCACGGCGCTTCGTGCGTTTCTTCGATCCGAACTGCTACCTGTACCTGAGCCGCTCGATGGACTGGTTCGACCTGGCCGAGTATGCCGACGGCGACGTGCTGGCCGGGCTCGCGAAGATCCGGGTGGGGAAGGCGCTGGCGATCGGCGCCAACACCGACATCCTGTTCCCCGTGCAGCAGCAGCAACAGATTGCCGATGGCCTGCGCGCCGGCGGTGCCGATGCGCACTTCATCGGCCTGGAATCGCCGCAGGGCCACGACGCCTTCCTCGTCGATTTCGAGCGTTTCGGCCCGGCCGTGCGCGGCTTCCTCGACGCGCTGTAAGTGGCGTGGCGGCGTAATCTCGCGCTGGCTGCTTTCGGCGCGTTGGCTGCATTGATGATCAGCGGCGTGCTGCCGCTGTGGCTGGGTGGGTGGTGCCTGCTCGCCAGCGCGGTGTCGTTCGGCCTCTATGGCCATGACAAGCGCGCGGCGCAGCGAAAGCAGTGGCGGATTCCCGAACGCACGCTGC
This sequence comes from Stenotrophomonas sp. HMSC10F07, assembly GCF_001807895.1. Lineage (NCBI taxonomy): Bacteria > Pseudomonadati > Pseudomonadota > Gammaproteobacteria > Lysobacterales > Lysobacteraceae > Stenotrophomonas > Stenotrophomonas sp. HMSC10F07. The sequence continues at coordinate 34,324 of NZ_KV791361.1, read as the reverse complement.
AGCTGCTGGCGTTCGCCGGCGGCTGGCCCGGCGCGCTGCTGGGCCAGGCGATGTTCCGCCACAAGCATCGCAAGGCCGCGTTCCAATGGGTGTTCTGGCTGTGCGTGCTGGCCAACGTGGCCTCGATCGCGGTACTGCTGCGCGAGTTCTCGCGGTAACCGTTCGAATGGGTAGTGCCGGCCGCTGGCCGGCAAGGTCATGATGTTCGACGCGGATGCGTGGTTGCCGGCCAGCGGCCGGCACTACCGGGGTGTTTTCACGCTTCGCGCTCCAACACCCCATCACGCAACCGGTACTGCGCATCGACCACGCCTTCGGGCAGGTCGTCGTGGGTGATCATCAACAGGCTGCGCCCGTCCAGCAACCCGGATAGATCCTGCAGCAGCGCACGTGCGGTATCCACGTCCAACCCTTCGGTTGGTTCGTCCAGCAGCAGGATCGGCGCGTTGCGCAGCAGTGCCCGCGCCAGCGCCAGCCGTCGCGCCTGGCCGGCCGACATCGTCGCGCCGTTCTCGCCCACCCAGGCCTGCAGGCCACCGTTGCGCTCGGCCCAGTCGCCCAGGCGCACGCGACGGAGGACCGCCCACAAGGCGGCGTCGCTGGCATCGGGATCGCCCAACCGCAGGTTTTCTGCCACGCTGCCGGCAAACACCGGTGCGTTCTGTGGCAGCCACGCCAGTTGCTGGTGCCACTCAGCCTGGGCGACGTCGCGCAGATCGCGGCCACCATAGGTGATTCGCCCCTGCTGCGGATCCCACAGCCGCAGCAGCAGGCTGGACAGCGTGGTCTTGCCACTGCCGCTGTCGCCGCGGATGGCAATGCGTTCGCCTGGCGCCAGGGTCAGCTGGAGGCCGGTCAGCACCGGCCGCGCCGCGCCCGGCCACTGGAAATGCACATTGTCCCAATGCACGCGCGCGGCTTGCGGCACCGGCTGTGGCACCTGCGGATCGTCCACCGTCGGCGGTTGCTCGATGATCGCCTGCAGGCGATCGGCGGCAATGCGCCCGGACTGCAGCGACTGCCAGGCCAGGCCCATGCCGGCCCACAGTTCGATCAACGCCACGGTCAGGAACACGAGGCCCGCCGCCATCTCCGGCGCAATGCGCTGCTGTTCGGCGGCGGACAGGGCCAGCGCCAGCATCGCCACCAGGCCCAGCCCCGCCACCAGGCCGTGCAGGGTCGAGGCCGCGATCAGGCGCCAACGGCGGCGGCGGTCGCGCGAGGCCAGCTGCTTGGCTGCCACGCGCACCTTCAGCTGCCACGCGGCATCGGCATGCAGCGCGGCCAGATCTCCCGCCCCTTCCAACCCTTCAAAGGCCGCGGTGCGCAATGCGGCGCGATGCGCGGCGCGGTCCGCTTCTTCCTCATCGTGGCCCCGCACGCCCAGCCACGGCACGCCCAAGGCGATCAGCAGCGCCAGTACCGCCAGCAGGACTGCCGCCGACGGCAGGATCAGCGCAGCCGATGCAACCGCCACCACCGACAGCGCACCCAGCGCCACCAGCGGCCCGATCGCCCGTACCAGCAGGCCATCCACTTCGCCGATGTCGCCCAGCAGGCGCGCCAGCAGCTCCCCGGTGCGCGTAGCCCCCAGCCGTGCCGGCGCCAGTGGCAGCGCGCGGCGGAAGAACCAGACGCGCAGATCGCGGGCGATGCGCAGGGTGGCATCGTGGCCCACCAGCTTTTCGAAGTAGCGCGACACGATGCGCGCCAGGGTCAAGCCACGGATACCCGCAGACGGCGAGAAGAAATTGAATCCCTGCCCCAGGCCTGCGGCACCGGCCAGCGCGGCCGCGGTGAGGAAACCACCGGACAGGCCCAGCAATGCAGTGCCGGCCAGCATCGTGGTCCACAACAACAGGATCGTCAGCAACAGGCGCGGACGATGGCGCAGGAACACCGCGCGCAGCGAATCGGGCGAACGGCTCATGCGCGCACCGCCTGTGCCGGTTCCACCAGGCGGCCTTCCGGCAACAGCAGGCAACGATCGGCCCAGGCGATCACCGCCGGGCTGTGGGTGGCGACCACCACGCTGCGGCCACGTGCATATGCCGCCAGGCTGCGCAGCAATGCCGCTTCGGTATCGGCATCCAGGAACGCGGTGGGTTCGTCCAGCAGCAGCACCTGCGGATCACGCAGCAGGAGACGGGCCAGGCCGATGCGACGCGCCTCACCACCGGACAGGCCGAAGCCACGTTCGCCGATCACCGTATCCAGCCCCTGCGGCAGGCGCTGCGCAAACTGCAATACCTGCGAAGCCTCGGCCACCGCGCGCAGGCGCGCATCGCTGGCGCCGGGATCGGCCAGGCGCAGGTTGTCGGCGATGCTGCCGTGGAACAGGTACGGACGCTGGCTGGCATAGGCCACCTGCACGCCGGGACGCACCTGCAGCTTGCCGGCACGCGGTGGCAGCCAACCGGCCAGCGCCTCCAGCAACGTACTCTTGCCGGCACCGCTGGGACCGACCAGGGCCAGGCGCTGGCCCGGTTCCAGCAGCACGTCCAGATCCTGCAGCACATCGTGCGGCGCGCCCAGCGGACGCAGCACCAGCCCCTGTGCCCGCAGCGGCGGCAGCGCGGCCTCGGCCGGTTCCACCGCCAGCGGCGCAGCTTCGTTCTCGATCAGGCCCTGCTCATCGGGCAGCGACTGCAGCAGGCGCTCCACCTCGGCAGCGGCAGCCAGGGCATTGGCACGGTCGTGGTAGTGCGCGGCCAGCCGTCGCAGCGGCGCATAGAATTCCGGCGCCAGCAGCAGGCAGAACAGGCCCGCCCCCAGCGTCGGTACCGCTGCATGCAGCGACATCATGCCCAGATAGCTCAGCCCGAGGTACAGGGCGACCATCGCCACGCTGACCGAGGCGAAGAACTCCAGCACCGTGGACGACAGGAAAGCGATGCGCAGAACCTTCAGGGTGCGCACGCGCACGCCTTCGGCAGCTGCCTCGATCCCCTCCAGCTCAGCCTCGCCGCGGCCATACAGGCGCAGCAGGCCCAGGCCCTTGATGCGATCGGCGAAATGGCCGCTCATCCGCGCCAGCTCACCCAGCTGCGCGCGGCCGGCCGCTTCGGCCCCCCAGCCCACCAGCATCATGAAGAACGGTACCAACGGTGCAGTGAACAGCAGGATCAGCGCCACCACCCAGTCGACCCAGGCTACGGCGGCCAGGATCAGCAGCGGCACCACCACCACTTCGGTGCGTACCGGCAGGAAACCGCTGTAATAGCTCTCGATCGCATCAGCGTGATGCAGCATCAGTTCGCCCAGTTCGCCGGTGCGGCGCTGGCGCAGCCACAGCGGCCCATGGCCAAGCAGGCGTCCGAACACGCGTTCACGCAGGGCCAACCGCGCGGCATCGGCCACATCACCGGCGGCGGCCTGGGTGGCGCTGCCCAGCAGCGTGCGCGCCACCAGGATCGCCGCCAGACCGCCCAGCACCGGCAACCCCGAGGCCAGCGGCGCGCGCTCCACCAGCACCTGCTGCACCAGCCAGGCGATGGCGGCCGCCTGGCCGATCAACAGGGCACCGGACAGGCTGATGCACAGTGCCGCCAGCCGCTGGCGGCCTCGAGCAGGCCGCGCCAGATCGGCCAGCCACGCGCTGCGGGCGCGCCGCTGGCGGGTCGTTTCGGCGTCCTGGGACAGGGCGACGGAGGAGGTTTCGGCAGCGCTCAAGGGGTCTTCACGGGCAACGGGGGAGACACGGCATTGTAGGCGCAGGCAATGGCCGGCCTCTGCGGCCAGCAGTCGCAGTCTTCATCAGGTTGGCATACGATCAACCGGGGCACCTGTTCATACATTGATCTGGATCAAGGCTGTTTGAAGTAGTCGGTCACATCATTCACGTCGTAGACCACCCTTCCCGCCACCTGCAACGGCACTATCCAACGAGGTAGCCAGGCCATGATTGATCAGACAGTCGTAGAACTGTCGCGGCTGCAATTCGCGCTGACCGCGATGTACCACTTCCTATTCGTACCGCTCACCCTCGGCCTGTCCTTCATGGTGGCCATCATGGAGAGCGTGTACGTGATGACCGGCAAGGAGATCTGGCGCAGGATGACCCTGTTCTGGGGCGTCCTGTTCGGCATCAACTTCGCCATGGGCGTCGCCACCGGCATCGTCATGGAGTTCCAGTTCGGCATGAACTGGTCCTACTACAGCCACTACGTCGGTGACATCTTCGGTGCGCCGCTGGCCATCGAAGGCCTGATGGCCTTCTTCCTGGAAGCCACCTTCGTCGGCCTGTTCTTCTTCGGCTGGAACCGCCTGACCAAGGTCAAGCACCTGATGGTGACCTGGCTGATGGCGCTGGGTACCAACCTGTCGGCGATCTGGATCCTGGTCGCCAACGGCTGGATGCAGAACCCGACCGGTGCGGTGTTCAACCCGGAAACCATGCGCATGGAAGTGGTCGACTTCATGGCGGTGGTGTTCAACCCGGTGGCGCAGGCCAAGTTCGTGCACACCGTCAGCGCCGGTTATGTGACCGGTGCGGTGTTCGTGATGGCGATCAGCGCCCTGTTCCTGCTGCGCAACAAGCACAAGGACCTGGCCCGTCGTTCGTTCGCGGTGGCCGCAGCGTTCGGCCTGCTGTCCTCGCTGTCGGTGGTGGTGCTGGGTGACGAGAGCGGTTACGCCGCCAGTGAACACCAGAAGATGAAGCTGGCCGCGATCGAAGCGATGTGGGAGACCGAGCGTGCGCCGGCCGACTTCACCGCCTTCGGCATCCCGAACCAGGACACCCACCAGAACGACTACGCGGTGAAGATCCCGTACCTGATGGGCCTGATCGCCACCCGTTCGTTGAACCAGCCGATTCCGGGCATCCTGGAACTGGTCGAGCGCGCCGAACACCGCGTGCGCGGTGGCCAGCTCGCCTACGGCGCGCTGGAACGCCTGCGTGCGAACAAGAACGACGTGGAAGCGCGCGAGATGTTCGACCGCCACTGGCAGGACCTGGGCCACGGCCTGCTGCTCAAGCGCTATCGCGATGACATCCTCAACGCCACCCCGCAGGAAATCTCGCAGGCGGCGATGGACACGGTGCCGCGCGTGATGCCGCTGTTCTGGACCTTCCGCGTGATGGCCGGCCTGGGGTTCTACCTGATCGCCTTCTTCGCGCTGGCCTTCTACTACTCGTGCCGCAACAACTTCCAGGACAAGCGCTGGTTCCTCAAGCTGGCCCTGTGGACGCTGCCGGCACCGTGGATCGCGATCGAGTGCGGCTGGTTCGTCGCCGAATACGGCCGCCAGCCGTGGGCGGTCGATGGCGTGCTGCCGACCTTCTATGCGGCATCGGGCCTGGCCCTGCATGAAATCGTGCTGACCCTGGCCGGCTTCACCGCGATCTACACCGCGCTGATCGTGGTCGAGATCAAGCTGATGCTCAAGGCGATCCGCAAGGGGCCGGACGAACTGCTGCCGTCGCTGCAGTCGCCCCAGCCGCATGCTTCCCACAATGCCTCGGCGCCGGCCGCCGGCCAGGCCTGAGGCAGGAGAACCAAGATGGATTTCATTCTTCTGGACTACACCACGCTGCGCGTGATCTGGTGGCTGCTGCTCGGCATCCTGCTGATCGGCTTCGCCGTGATGGATGGTTTCGACCTGGGCGTGGGCACCCTGCTGCCCTTCGTCGCCCGCACTGATGCCGAGCGCCGCCGGGTGATCAACACCATCGGCCCGGTCTGGGAAGGCAACCAGGTGTGGCTGATCCTGGGTGGCGGCGCGATCTTCGCCGCCTGGCCGCCGCTGTATGCGGTCAGCTTCTCCGGGTTCTACCTGGCGATGTTCGTGATCCTGTTCGCCCTGATCCTGCGTCCGGTCGGCTTCAAGTTCCGCAGCAAGATGCCCAGCGAACGCTGGCGCAACACCTGGGACTGGGCGCTGTTCATTGGTGGCTTCATTCCCGCACTGATCATGGGCGTGGCCGTGGGCAACGTGCTGTTGGGCGTTCCGTTCCATTTCGATGACAGCATGCGCATCTTCTACACCGGCTCGTTCTTCGGCCTGCTGATGCCCTTCGCGCTGCTGGCCGGCCTGCTCAGCGTCTCGATGCTGGTCGCCCACGGTGCGGCCATGCTGGTGATCAAGACCGACGGCCCGGTGGCCGAGCGTGCGGCCCGCTTCGGCAGCATCGCGGCAATCATCGCCTTCGTGCTGTTCGCAGTGGGTGGCGCCTGGGTGGCCTTCGGCCTGCCGGGTTACCAGATCACCTCGCAGGTGGTTACCGATGGCGCCACCAATCCGCTGCTGAAGACCGCCGAACTCGGCGCCGCCGGTGGCTGGATGCGCAACTACAGCGCGATGCCGGCCACGATCCTGGCCCCGCTGCTCGGCCTGGCGGGTCTGCTGGCCAGTGCGGTGCTGCTGCGTGCCCGTCGTGGTGGCCTGGCCTTCATCGCCTCCGGTGCGGCCATCGCCGGCATCATCCTGACCGTCGGCTTCGCCATCTTCCCGTTCCTGCTGCCGTCCTCGAGCCAGCCCACCTCCAGCCTGACCGTGTGGGATGCCTCGTCCAGCCACCTGACCCTGTGGATCATGCTGCTGGCCACGGCGGTGTTCCTGCCGATCATCCTCGCCTACACCACCTGGGTGTACCGCGTGCTGAAGGGCAAGACCACCACCGAAGAGATGGGCAACAACCCGAACGCCTACTGATTGCCGGTGTGCCGGCCGACGGTCGGCACACTCTTGAACAAAGGAGATTGACCATGTGGTACTTCGCCTGGATTCTCGGTGCCGGCCTCGCCTCGACGGTGGCCATCCTCAACGGCATGTGGTTCGAAGCCCGCGAGCAGAACCGCATCGAGAAAGAAAATCGTCGCTGAGCTGTAAAAAAACCTTGCCGCCCTGGCCTTCACACGGTATCTTAGGCGGCTCCTTCGGGGTGTAGCTCAGTCTGGTAGAGCGCTA